>JADLEX010000037.1 GCA_020845895.1 Deltaproteobacteria bacterium
GGACACGGGGTAGACACGTTCCGCGGCCTCTCCCTTCTCCTGACGGAATAGGCCGATTCTCCCCCGGTCCGCTCAAAGCGGAAAATTCACTTGCGACGAGAGGCGGAAATATCACGTGCTTTCGACAACCTCAAAAAAGCCGGGATCGAATGCGTTACGCCGATTTCCGCGCCCAGGGTCTCTTCGTCGGCTCCGGCGTCGTCGAGGCCGGTTGCAAAATCGTCATCGGAATGAGACTCAAACAATCCGGCATGGAGTGGTCCCTGCGAGGAGCCAACGCCATCATCGCCCTGCGCTGCAACAACCTCTCCGGACGCTTCGAGGATTACCGGGAATCGCGGGCCTCATGAAAACCCGGTTTCATGACGCAGGCCCCCATCGGCCGGTTATCACGAAAACGGGGACCGGCTTTCGCCGATCCCCGCTGCAATTTCCGACAGATGACTGCGGGGAGTTACTTCTTTTCGGGCTCGCCGGGAGCCGGGGCGGCCGCGCCGGTTGCCGCGGCGCCCGCGCCGGCGGCGGCGCCGTCGCCCTGCGGCTTAACCTGCAACTTCATCGGTCCGCCTTCGCCGGGTTCGCCCTCGTCACCCTCGCCCGGGAATCCGGGCATGTCGGGTGCGGGCTCGTCCGTCGCGCCTTCGTCGTCTTTCAGCAGGTCATCCTTGATCTCGACCGGGTACTTCTTGCGAAGTTCCTCGGTGAACTTGTCCATGGAGTCCTTCTGGAAGTTCTGCGCGAGCTTGCGCTGGATCTGGCTCTCGACCTTGTCGAATTCCTTGGGCTGCGCGGTTTCCTTCTTCACGAACTGGAGGATGTTCCAGCCGCGACGATCCTTGAACGGCCTGGAGACTTCGTTCTCCTTCGCCATCGCGAACGCCACGTCGTCGAATTCCTTGCTCTTGAGGCCCTTGCGGATCGGGGGCAGCTCGCCGCCTTTTTTCGCGGAGCCTTTGTCATCCGAGTACTTCTCGGCGGCCGCGGCGAAGGTGAGCTTGTTGCCGGTGATTTCGCCGTGGACCTGCAGCGCCTTCGTCTCGACTTCTTTTTCCTTGTCGGGCGAGTCGCCGCGCTTGGTGCGAAGCAGGATGTGGCGCACGGTCACCTGGTCGGGAGTCTGGAACTCCTCGGGGTGCTCGTTGTAGTACTTCTTCGCGTCCTCGGCGCTGACCTCTTTCTTGGCTTCCATGAGGTCCTTTTTCACCTTGCCGGCGAGGATCGACTTCTGGATCTGCGAAAGCTGCTCCAGATACTCGGGATCCTTGTCCATGCCCTTGGCGATGGCTTCCTGATAGTAGAGTTCTTCCTGCACGAGGCGATCGAGGAACTCCAGCTTGCCCTTCTTGGTGGCGACGCGCCGCTTATAGAACGGAGGAATCTTTTCGATCTTCGAATTGAAATCCTCGAACGTGATGGTCTCGTTGCCGACCTTGGCGAGCTGGGTGCCCGACTTCTTGGACGGCGCGGGGGCTCCGCCGGGACCCGCGGGCTGCTGGCAGGCGAGCATCGACAGGGCGATCACCGCCGAGCCGGCCAGCGTGGCGATACGTTTCAACATGGGTACGCTCCTCCTGAAAAGATGGATCCGACGATCGACACGAATGGTTGACCTATCGTGATGACTCAGCGTTGTTCGCGCGGTGTTTCCTCGCGGACAGGGCGTTCTCACGGGCACGACGTAATTCACGTACGTGAAAACCTGCGGTTGATAACACAAGACTCCAGAGCGTGCAAGGCTCGATCGAGCTCTCCCCACAGCGTTTCCGGTTCGGTTTTCCCAATCTTTTCCATCAGTTTCCCATCGGGCAACAAACGGTATCGATCCGGCGCGGCTCCCACCAGCCGAACCAGATCGCTTGCGGACATCGGGGTTTGCTCATGAAACGCGAAGATCAGGTGATCCTTGGCGTACTCGACACTTCGGAGCCCGAGCCGGTTCCCGCGAATTTTCACCCGCATCACGGAAAACAGGTTCTCGGCGGCTTGCGGAAGGGGTCCGAAACGGTCGAGCATTTCGCCCCGCAGATTCGTCAGGGCGTCCTCATCCGGCGCATCGGCGATCGCCTTGTAGGTCGACAGCCGAAGCGGCGCTTCGGGAACGTATTCCTCGGGCAGAATCGCGGGAACGGGCAGGTTCACTTCGGTCTCAATTCGCGGTGCGACCACCTCTCCGCGCAGTCGGCGAACTTCGTCGTCGACCAGTTCGCGGTACAGCTCATATCCGATCGCCGCGATGTGCCCGGACTGCTCCGATCCCAGCAGATTTCCCGCTCCGCGAATCTCCAGGTCCTTGGCCGCGATCTTGTACCCGCTGCCCAATTCCGTGAACGTCTTGATCGCGGCGAGGCGCTTGCGCGCGTCCTCGGTGACCTCGTCGGTGTCGGGGACGATGAGATAACAATAGGCGCGGACCTTGCTGCGTCCCACACGTCCGCGAAGCTGATAGAGCTGCGCGAGGCCGAGCAGATCGGCGCGGTTGATGAGCATCGTATTGGCACGGGGAAAATCGAGCCCCGAACCCACGATCGTCGTCGCGACGAGGATGTCGTAGCGTCCCTCGGCGAAGTCGATCAGGAGCTCCTCGATCTCGTCGCCGGGCATCTGGCCATGGCCGATGCGCACGCGCGCGCCCGGCGCGAGCCGCGAAATCCGCGCGGCGACGCCGTCGATCGACTGGATGCGGTTGTGAATGACGAAGACCTGGCCGCCGCGCTCGAGCTCACGCCGAAGCGACTCGCGGATCGTGTCGTCATCCCAGCGCGTCACGAAGGTGCGGACCGCCAGCCGATCCTCGGGCGGCGTGTCGATGATCGAAAAGTCGCGGATGCCCATCAGGCTCATGTGCAGCGTGCGCGGAATCGGCGTCGCCGTAAGCGTCAGCACGTCCACGAGCTGCTTCATCGACTTGATCTTTTCTTTTTGCGACACACCGAAAAGCTGCTCCTCATCGACCACGAGCAGGCCCAGGTCTTTGTATTTGATCCGCGACGAGAGCAGGTTGTGCGTGCCGATCACGACGTCGACCGTGCCGGCCGCGAGCCCCTCGCGGACTTTTTTCCGTTCGGCGTCGGAGATGAACCGCGAGAGCGCCTGCACGTTGACGCCGAACGCGGCCATGCGCGACGCAAAGGTGCGCGCGTGCTGAAACGCCAGCGTTGTCGTCGGCACCAGCACGGCGACCTGCTTTCCGTCCAGCACGGCCAGAAACGCCGCGCGCAGCGCCACCTCGGTCTTGCCGAAGCCCACGTCGCCGCAGATGAGTCGGTCCATCGGCTTCGTGCTGCGCAGATCGGCGACCACGTCGGTGATGGCCTGCAACTGGTCGGGGGTTTCCTCGAAGGGGAACGTTTCCTCGAACTCGGTGAAGGTCTCGCCGCCGTCGCCGAACGCGTAGCCCTGTTGCTGGGCGCGCATCGCGTAGAGCGAAAGCAGCTGGCGCGCCATGGCCTGAATCGACGCGCGGGCCTTGTCCTTGGTCTTTTCCCAACTCGTTCCGCCGAGTCGGTCCAAGATCGCCGCGCCGCCGGAGCCCACGTAACGCTGCACCTGCGCCAGGCGATCCACCGGCAGGTAGAGTTTGTCGCCGCCGGCGTATTCGAGCGCGAGGAATTCGCCGTCGTAACCACGCACCGCGAGCTTCGAGAGGCCCTGATACACGGCGATGCCGTGCTGGACGTGCACGATGGCGTCGCCCGGTGCGATGTCGCCGAAGTCGGCGATGGCTTCGCCCTTTCGACTCGCCACGCGGTCGCCGTGCCGTCGTTTCCCGAAGATTTCTTCCTCGGTGACGATGGCGATGCCGGCCTCGTCCATCACCACGCCGCCCGACAGTTCGGCCTCGAGAATCGGGATCGTCGGTCCCGGCGGGCTCGACACGACGTGGCCGAGATCGAGCGCCGGCTCGTCCGCTTTTGTTCGCGTCCGGAATTCGTACGACCCGAGCAGACGGCGCAGGCGATCGACGCCCGAGGGCTGTCGCGCGACGAGCGCGATGCGGCGTTCTTCACGCACCCACTTGCGCAGCCGCGCGACAAGCGGTTCGAGCATGTGCTCGTCCTGCGCGCGGGCGAGGATCTCCTCACGCAGCGTCGTCAGGGTCTGCGATTCCAGGTGGACGCGCTCGCCTCGACCGCGTCGCGAAGGGGCGACGTCGCCAAGCGTCAGCGAACGAAACGCGTCGAGCCGCTCGAAAAACGCCGCGGGCGCCTGAAAGAGGGCTTCGGCCTCGACGCACAGCTTGCCCGCCTCGCGCGCCTGCGCACGGCGTTTGTGGATGAGGTCGTTTTCCACCTCGGCCATGGCGTCGAGCAGGTCGGGCTGCACGTCGACGACAAGCGTGTCGCCGGGCAGGTAGTCGGCCACAGTGTCCAGGTGCTCGAAAAAGAGAGGGAGCAAAAACTCCATGCCCGGCGCGTGAATGCGCGACTGCACCTCTTCCACGAGCCGTTCGCGCGTGCGGCGCTCGATGTCCTGATCGTCGGCCACGGCCTTGACCCGCGCGGCGAACGCGGCGCGCGCCGGCGCATCGATCAACAACTCGCGGCAGGCGAAGATGCGCGTCCGGTCGATGTGCTTGCGGGTCGTCTGACGCGCGGGCGAGAAGACGCGGATCGAGTGAATCTCGTCGCCGTCGAACTCGATGCGCACCGGTTCATGTTCGAGAGGGCTCCAGAAGTCGACGACGCCGCCGCGCATCGCGTATTCGCCGACGTCCTCGACCAGCGTCACGCGGTGGTAGCCGGATTCCTCGAGCGCGAGTACGCACAGGTCGCGATCGGCATCTTCGCCGACGGCGAGCGCGAGCGACGACGCGAGAACTTTTTCGCGTGGCACCACCCGTTTGAGCAGCGCGCCGACCGGCGCGACGACGACGGCCCGCGAACGCGGCTCGAGCAGCGCCGAGAGCGCCGCCATGCGCGACGCCACGATGGCCGCGTGGGGCGAGACCGACTCGTAGGGGGCGATATCCCATGGGGGATACGGGAGCAGCCGCTCGCGCGATCCGTCGTCCGGCAGAAATGCGCGCGTCTCGGCGATGAGCCTCTTGGCGGCCTCGCCGTCGGCGCAGACGACCAGTCCCGGCCCTTCGTACGCCGCGAGCGCCTCGGCCAGCACGAGCGGCAGGGCCGCGCCGCGAAGGCCCGATACGGCGAGATCCGCAGGGGAATCGCCGATCACCCGCCGGATGCGGGCGAGGTATTCGATGTTGTGCCGGACGAGCGCCGGCCGCGGCGACTCGTCGTCCGATTCCGAAGAGTTCATTTCACTGGAAGTGCCGCATCACGAAATGCACCGGCGGTTGGAGCGCCGGAAACGCGTGATAGAACCACTGAAACACCAAAACGGCGGCGACGATGCTCGCGATGCCGCCGATGACGGAAGGGACCTTGGAACTCTCGTCGAACCGAAACACCTTCTGGAGGATCGGGTCGAGGATGAACCGCACGCCGATGTTGATCGCGATGAAAATCAGCACTCCGATCACGCACAGGAACACGAAGGTCAGGTACATCCACAGATTGGGGAAAAAATCGTATTTGAAAAACGCCGCGATCTTGGCGACGAATCCGACGGCCTGATCCTGCAATTCGGGTCCGCCCGGCGTTCCCGTGGGCGCGGGGGCGGGCGGCGCGGGCAACCCCGGAGCCGCGTGCGGCGTCGGCATCGGAGCGGGAGCGGGAACCGGTGTGGGAACGGGGGTCGGAACCGGAGTCGCGGCGGCGTCCGGGCCGGGCGCGGGCGTTCCCGCCATGTGTTCCTGGGCGATCACCATCAGGCGCAGCAGCGTGGCGTTCATGGCGCGGCTCTCCGGTTCGTGGAAAACGGCGGGATCTTAGCGTCCGACCCGCGCGTTGACAACGTGCGAGCGCATCGCGGCCTGCGAACGGATGCGACGCATCGCCGAATCGCGTCGGGGTGACCGGCGCCGGCTTTTCAAGGTTCACCTTGTGCGTTATGGGTAGGCAATGGAGCATTGGAACCCTTGAGACGTATCTATCTGGACAACAACGCGACGACGCCCGTGGACGAGCGCGTGCTCGCGGCCATGATGCCGTACTTCTCGGATTTCTTCGGCAACCCGTCGAGCATCCACCAGACCGGTCAGCGCGCGCGACGCGGAATGGATGACGCGCGCGAGTCGCTGGCGTCGGCGCTCGGCGTCGAACCGAAGTCCATCGTCTTCACGTCGGGCGGTTCCGAGTCGAACAACGCGGTCGTGTTCGGCGTGGCCGATCTTCACGCGGGCCGACCGCGCCACATCGTCACCACGGCGATCGAGCACGACTCGGTGCGCAAGACGTGCGCGCGGCTCGAGGCGGAGGGCGTGGCGGTTACGTATCTCGCGCCGAACGCGCTCGGCATCGTCGAAGCCGACGCGGTTGCGGACGCGATCCGTCCCGAGACGATCCTCGTCTCCGTCATGGCCGCGAACAACGAAGTCGGCACCCTCCAGCCGATCGAGCAGATCGCGCGGATCGCCCGCGAGCGCGGCGTGCTGTTCCACACCGACGCGGTTCAGCGCGCGGGCAAGATGCCGGTCCGGCCCGGCGAATGGGACGCCGATTTCGTCACGCTGTGCGCGCACAAGCTCCACGGACCCAAGGGCATCGGCCTGCTCTATATCCGCCCCGGCGTCGAACTGCCGCCGTTCGTCATCGGCGGCAAACACGAACGCCTGCGCCGCGCGGGCACCGAAAACGTGCCCGGCATCGTGGGCTTCGCCGAATCGTGGCGGTGCTGCGACGAATACCTCGCCGTATCGCCCGGGCGCATGGCCGAACTTCGCGATCGGCTTGCCGAGCGCATCGTGGAGTCGACGCTTGACGTGCGCGTGACAACCCGGCTCGATCTGTGCACGCCGAACACGCTGCACGTGTGCGTGCGAGGACTCGACAGCGAATCGCTTCTCATGAACCTCGACATGCTCGGGGTATCGGCGTCGTCCGGCAGCGCGTGCGCGTCGGGCAGCCACGAGATCAGCCACGTGCTCGCGGCCATGGGCGTTCCCGAAGAATGGGCGCTCGGCGCGGTGCGTTTTTCGCTCTCGCGAAACACCACCGAAGAGGAGGTCGACGAGGCCGCCGTCATTTTTTCGGACGTGGTGCGTTCGTTGCGCGCATCCCGCGACAATGGGGACGAGCGCGCCGCGAATTCGGTCTGATTCCGCGACGAGGGCGACCCGCCGTCACGCCTGAAACGGCTCCATCATCGACTTGTGCAGCAGGCGTCGCCATTCGTAATCGGTGCGCCGCTGGATCAGATCGATCTCCTGCTCGGTGAGATGGCGGAAGCGCCCCTGGCGCGAGAGGTAGTCTTTCACGGGGCGCACGCGCGGCTCGACCGTCACGCGGTAGTCCTCGCCGTTGTACACCTCGTAAAGCGGAAAGACGTTGGTTTCGGTGGCGAGGCGCGCGACCTCGATGCTCTCGTCGGACGACGTGCGCCATCCCGGCGGGCACGGCGAGAGGATGTGCAGGAACTTCGTGCCGCGATACGACATCGCCTTCGCCACCTTCTCCATCAGGTCGCGCGGATACGCGACGCTGGCCGTGGCGACGTACGGCGATTTGTGGGCGGCGAGGATCTGCACCATGTTCTTCTTGGGCGTCGTCTTCGACGAGAGCGCGGGGGTCGTGGTCGTCCATGCGCCCTCGGGCGTCGCCGACGAGCGCTGGATGCCCGTGTTCATGTAGGCTTCATTGTCGTAGCAGACGTAGATGATGTCCTCGTTGCGCTCCGCCGCGCCCGACAGGCTTTGCAGGCCGATGTCGAAGGTGCCGCCGTCGCCCGCCCACGCCAGAACCGTCGTATTGTGTTTGCACTGCATGTCGAGCGCCGCGCGCACGCCGCTGGCCGCCGCTCCCGCCGTCTCGAAGGCGCTGTGCAGCACCGGCACGCGCAGGGTCGAATACGGAAACGGCCCGCAGATGATCGTCCAGCAGCTCGCGACGATCACGACAACGGTGTCCTCGCCGAGCACCTTGAGCACATGGCGCATGGCGATCGGCGCGCCGCAGCCCTGACACGCCAGATGGCCCGACGTCATCAGCTCTCGATCCGGATACGTGAATTCGGCGGCGGTCATTGGTTCGTTCCTTTCACGGCATCGGCGTTCATGCCGGCATCAGGCCCTTGAAAACGACGTCATCGGCGGGTTGGTCGCGGCCCATCGCCTCGATCACCATTTCCTCGATCAGCTCCGGCGTGATGTCGCGCCCGCCGAGCCCCGCGACAAAACCGAAGACCGCCGGTCGCGTCGGCGCGTTGAGCAGCGCGCCGCGCAGCTCATCGGCGAAGATGCCGCCCTTGCCGAAGCTGATGTTGCGGTCGATCACCACCGCCTTCTTCGCATTCGCCAGCACGCGGCGCACGTCGTCCACGGGGAACGGACGGAAGAGGCGAATCTTGAGCAGACCCACCTTCTTTCCCTCGCGGCGGAGCTTGCGCGCGACGAGTCGCGCGGGGCTGGTCGTGGAACTGCTGGTCACGATCACGAGGTCGGCATCCTCGCAATCGACGGCCTCGACGCGCCCGTACGAGCGCCCGAGCAATTCGTTGTATTCCTGCCCCGCCTGCTCCACCACGCCGAGCGCCCGCCGATGCGCTTCGTGAATCTGCCAGCGCATCTCCATGTACACGTCGGGCGTCACAAGCGCGTTGAAGGCGTGCGGATCGCGCGTATCGAGCACCATGCGGTGCCGCGCCTCGGGCAGATAGCGATCGATCTGCGCGGCGTCGGGAATGTCCACCGGCTCGTAGGTGTGCGACAGGAAGAACGCGTCGTAGCACACCATCACCGGCAGCAGCACGTCCTCGGCGATGCGATACGCCTGGACCACCGTGTCGAGCACCTCCTGGTTGTCCTCGACGTAGATCTGAATCCAACCCGTGTCGCGTTGCGAGAGGCTGTCGGTCTGATCGCACCAGATGTTCCAGCCCGGCGCCATCGCGCGGTTGACGTTGACCATGACGATCGGCAGCCGCGCCCCCGCGGCCCAGTGCAGCATTTCGTGCATCAGCGCGAGCCCGTTGCTCGAACTCGCGGTGAAACTGCGCACGCCCGTGGAACTCGAAGCCACCACCGCCGCCATCGCCGAGTGCTCGGACTCCACCTTCAGAAACTTCGCGTCGAGCCGTCCGTCGGCGCACATCTCGGACAGTTCCTCGACCACGTGCGTCTGCGGGGTGATGGGGTACGCCGAAATGACCTGCACGCGCGAGAGCTGGACCGCCCAGGACGCCGCGTGATTTCCCATGAGCACTTTTTTCATGGATCACTCCTTGTCCATCGCCATGGCGTTTCTCGGGCACTCGTGAACGCACACGCCGCAGCCCTTGCAGTAGTCGAGGTTGATGTCGTAGCCGAAGGCGTCGTCCTTGGGGGCGATCGCGACGTCGGGACAAAAGACGTAGCAGTTGTCGCACTCGGTGCAGACGCCGCAGTGGAAACAACGCCGCGATTCGTGGTCGGCGGCGGTGTCGTCGATCGTCGAGACAATCTCGTCGAAGTTGTCCATGCGAGAGGCTACGGGCCGGTGCGTCAGCACCGCGCGCGGGGCCTCGTGAAAGTAGTTCAGGTTGAGTTCGCCGTAGGCGACGACGTGCCGCGCGTCGGTGTTGCCCAAATGCGCGCGCCCGCCCTCGGCGCCGCCCGCCGCGAGGTACCGGGCAACGGATACGCCGCCGAAACTCCCGACGAGAATTTCCCCGACCGTGTCCGAGTCCTCGCCCCGAAGCATGCGATCGATCGCGACCGCGGCCTTCTTGCCGTCGCCGATCGCGTGCGCCACCGTATTCGGTCCGTCGCTGCAATCTCCGCCCGCGAAGACGTTTGACGCGCCGAGGCGGCCCGTCGGTCCGGGTTGCAGATGGCCCGCGCGCTCCGGAAACTCCGCGCCGAGGCACTCGAGCCGCCCCGTCTGGCCGATCGCGATCACCACCGCCGTGGCGTCGATCTTGAACCAGCTTCCCTCGATGGGCCGGGGCGTTCGCCAACCGGTCGCGTCGGGCTCGCCGAGCACCACGCGGTCGAGCACGAGCCCGCAGGCCGCGTCGTTCTTGGTCAGGATTTCGCGCGTTCCGACCGACGTGACGAGGTCCACGCCCTCGCGCAACGCCTCGACGATCTCCTCGGCGAAGGCCGGCATCTCGTGCTGTTCGGTCAGCGAATAGATCGTCACCTCCGCGCCGAGCCGCCGCGCCGAGCGCGCCGCGTCGATCGCCGTGTTACCGTCGCCGATCACCGCCACGTGATCGCCGATATCGGGCGTCTCGCCGCGAGCGACGGCTTCGAGAAACGCGAGGCCCGTGTACACGCGCTTCGCATCCTCGCCCGCCACCTTGAGCGAAAACGACCGGTACGCGCCGGTGGCGACGAAGACCGCGTCGGCTTCGCGAATCTTCGCGAAATCTTCGGGTGTCTCGACGCGCACGTCGCCCTGAAAACGCACCCCCATGTCCCAAATGCGCTTCGTCTCCGCGGCGATCACGTCCCTCGGCAGCCGGTAAGGCGGGATGCCGTAACGCAGCACGCCGCCGGGCTCGGGTTGCGCGTCGAAAACCGTCACTTCGTGACCCATGCGCGCGAGGTGATACGCGGCGGCCAGCCCCGCTGGGCCCGCGCCGAGCACGTGGACGCGTTTGCCGGTGGGCGGGCGAAGTGGCTGCGCCGCCAGATGATCGCGCGCCCAGTCGCCCACGTAGCGTTCCATCGCGTGAATCGCGATGGGGCGGTCGAACTGGCCGCGATTGCACGCCGTTTCGCACGGATGAAAACACACGCGCCCGCACACCCCGGGCAGCGGGTTTTCGTCGAGCAGCACGCGCGCGGCCTCGTTGAGCCGACCGTCCTCGACGAGGGCGAGAAACGATTCGACGTCGTTTCCCGCGGGGCAGCCCTGATTGCACGGCGGCGTCTTGTTGACGTAGAGCGGGCGCATGTAGCGCCAGGAACCGGTGGGGTTCCACAGCATCGACGCCAGCGACACGACGCGGTCGGGGACCTGTTCGAGTTTCTGGAAGACAATGGGGGCGGGTCTTGCCATGACGCACTTCCCGGTTGGGATTTTATTTCGCGTTCAGTTCATCCGCGTCTGCTCGAATGCGTCGCGGGCCGCGCGCGCATTGGATTCGCCCTTGAAGGGCACCTCCTCCAAAATCGCCTCGACGACGTGGTCGATGTTCACGATCCCCAGCGCCCTTGCCGCCGCGCCGAGAATCGCCGTGTTGACGATCGGGCTCTGACGGCTGCCCAGGTGGTATTCGACCGCGATGGACGAGGCATCGACGCACACCACTCGAAAACGCTCGAGTTTCGTGTAGTGCTCCGGCGCGGAGTCGGAGTTGATGAGGATCGTGCCGCCGTCCTTGAGCCCGGCCGTTACGTCCACGGCGTCGATGAGCGTGGGGTCGAGTACGATCAGATGATCGGGGCGATAGATGTTGTTGCGCAGATAGATGCGATCTTCATCGACGCGCAGAAACGCCTCGACCGGCGCGCCGCGCCGCTCGACGCCGAACTTGGGAAAGCTCTGGACGAAACGGCCTTCCTTGAAGATCGCGCACGCGAGAATCTTGGAGGCGATGACGGCGCCCTGCCCGCCCCGGCCATGGAAACGCAGTTCGATCATGGGCAACTCCCCAAGGACAACAAAATCCGCGGGCGCGGTCGTCAGTCCGCCTTCGGCAGCAGGACGGCGACGGCGCGCGCGCGGCTCGGACCCTTCGCACGTACGCGATGCGGCAGATCCGAGTAGAAATACAAACTGTCGCCGGGCATCAGCTCGATCGTCCGCCCGTCACCTTCGAAGAGCACGACGCCCTCGAGCACGAACAGGAATTCCTCGCCGTCGTGCGACGCCGTTTCGATCTGCTCGGCGATCTCCGGATTGAAATCAATGAGAAAGGGCTCCATGTGCTTGCCGACGAGCTGCCACGCGAGCGATTCGTAGGTGTACGAAAGGCGCGGCGTGGCATCGTCGCGCGACGACTTCACCTTGAGCCGCTGCGCCGCGGGCACGTGCTCGATCTTCTGCACCGGGTGCTTGTCGGTGAAGAAGTGATCCATGCCCACGCCCAGCGCCTTGGCAATGTTGAGCAACGTGCCGAGCGTCGGCGGAACGACGTCGGTCTCGATCTGCTTGAGCAGAACGGGGGTCACCCCCGCCTGCTTCGCGAGATCGTCCACCATGACGCTGTTCGACTCGCGAAGTAACCGGATTTTACGACCGATTCCGAGACGCTTGAGTTCCTGATCGGCGGCACGAGGGGCGGCGGTTGGCATGAGGATAACCCGTTGGAAAAGGCCGCAAAGGGCGGCATCGATCAAGCGCCCCCAGACTAGCGGATTTCCATGTCCAATTCAAGGAAAAATGAATGGCGATTCAGATTTCGGGTCGGTTCGGGGGTGCGGCGACACACCCCCGGCGGACGTCGAAGACGTCAGGCGGCGGTGGCGGAACGCCGGGCCGGCTTGTCCGCCTTGACGGTTTTCGTCTCGGCAATTGTCGCGCGGCCGAACGCGCACGGGACCGGACAATGCCCGCAAAGCGGCTTGCTCTTCAGGCAGAAGTCCTTGGCCAGATGGACGATCTCGGCGTGATACTCGTTGAAGAGCCTCGCGTCGGCCGGTAGCGCCGCCTCGAAAAACTCCTGCGCTTTGGGATACGTGATCTTCTCTTCGAAGAAGCCATGACGGCTGAAAACGCGCTTGGTGTACGCATCGATCACGAAAACGGGCCGCTCCAGCGCGTAAAGCAGGATGGAATCGACCGTCTCCGGCCCGAGGCCCGGCAGTTCGAGCAGCCGGTGGCGCAGCGCGTCGGTGTCGATCGCGTGCATCGCCTCGATGCGTCCGCCGAATTCGTTCATTAGGAACGCTGCGAACGACTTCAGCTTCTTCGCCTTCTCGTTGAAATAGCCCGACGGACGGATGAGTTCGGCCAGGTGCTCGATCGGCATCACGTCGAGGCAATGCGGCGTCAGCACGCACTCGCGCTTGAGATTCGCAATTGCGCGCTCGACGTTTTTCCACGACGTGTTCTGCGTCAGAATCGCGCCGACGCACACCTCGAACGGAGTTTCGGCGGGCCACCAGCCCAGCGGACCGAAGAATTTGGATAGACGCAGGTGTAGATCGAGAAGAGAGGGCGATTTGGGCATGACATGCATCCTATCGGTCGCCGCAACAGGAGTTGTCGGCGCCGCAAAGCGGACATGCACGTCATTTAGACCCGTTGCGCCGCCTTGTCAAAGAAAAAACGACGGGACGGTAAGCCGGTCGCATCGCGCGCGAAACGAGCGCGAAAACGCCGAGCGCCATGGCCGCTTCAAGCCAGAATGTCCAGGACATGTTCATCCATCTCCATGACGCGTTTGAGCACCGTCAGATTGGCCTGCTGTTCGCGTTCGGCGAGCTTGAGGTCCACGACGTCCTCGACGAGATGCTCACCGCCGCTCTCGGGGTTCGCAATCGACGAGGCCGCGCGATTCAAACGCTCATGCGAGCGCCCGATGCCGCGAAGGGCCGAATCGATCGCCGAAACCGTCATGCGCGCCTCCCGGGGGACGTGACTCCCCTCATGAGGAAGTCATCGGTGCATTTTCGCTGAAGCTCAAGGAGGGGCGTATTTTTGTAACGGCGGGTACGGTTCATCGGCAGTAGGTGTCGAGGCAGTGCAGTTCGCACAGGTTGAACGCCTCGCACCCGCCCTCGTCGCCCTGACACGCGCATTCGCACTCCACGTAACCGTCCATGTCCGCGCAGTTGCCCGCGTCGGAATAAAACGCCAGGCACTCGGCGCGCGTCTCGTGCGTTCCGCATTCCACCGACTGAGCGCACACGGCCTGCGGGCCGCAAGAGCGCTGCGTGCCGCGCGTCATGCCGACCGCGCCGCCGTAACCGTCGTCCACGTCGTCGTCGTGCTCGCACGCGATCGCAATGGAGAGCGCGGCGACGATCACCGCCAAAATTCCCACCAAGACTGCCAGTCGCATCACGCGTTCCAAATTCGTTCCTCGCGACAAAAAGCCGCGCCGGGCACGTAAATTTGCAAATTTCGAGCCGACGCACCCGAATCGCGTACCGGACGGTTTGAGTCTGGAGCGAAGTGTGGGGATGTCATGGTGAGCGAAGCGAAGAATCCCTTGATTTTCCAGCGGTTAGAGATCCTTCGCTGCGCTCAGGATGACATGGCCGGGGGCGACCGCAAAGACTGTCCTCGAATACCGAGAACGAAAAACGTCGCGGACGGGCTCACGCGTTCGGGCCGCGCGAACCGAAAAACTCGCCACCGGTCTCAGTTTTTCACGGGCGGCGCGAACGCAATTTCGCTCAGCGCCCGCTCGTCACTTGCCGGAAACGGTCAATTCGCCGAAGCGGATCGACGGCGCCCACGTGCCGCCCCGCGTGTCGAGGTCGTCGCCCACGGCGTCGATCGCGCGCATCATGTCGTTCATGTGCGCGGCCACGGTGATCTCCTGAACGGGCGTCGTGATTGCGCCCTTTTCGATCAGGAATCCCTGAGCGCCGCGCGAGTAATCGCCCGTCACCACGTTCACACCCCGGCCCATCATGCGCGTGACGAAAAGCCCGCGCTCGATGCCCGCGAACAGGTCCGCGGCTTTTGTCTCGCCCGGCGTCCACCTGAGGTTGAACGTGCCGATCGACGGCAGCGATCCGTAAGAGCGCGCGGCGTTGCCCGTCGATTTCGCACCGGCCTTGGACGCCGTGTAGGTGTCGTAGAGGAAGGTCGTCAGCGTGCCTTTGTCCACCAGCGTCTTGTTGCGCGTCGGCACGCCCTCGCCGTCGAAGGGCGTGGACGACGTTCCGCGCGGACGATTGGGTTCCTCGGCGATCGTCACCAGCGGCGACGCGATCCCCTGCCCCAGCCGGTCGTGCAAAAAGCTCGACTTCTTGAAGACGAGGTCGCCGTTCAGCGCGCCGATGAGCCCCTGCATGAAGCCTTTGGTCATCTCCGGGTGAAACACGACGGGCATGTTTCCCGACGGAATCTTTTGCGCGCCGAGCATGTCCACGGTGCGTTTGCCGGCTTCGCGCCCGATCGCATCGACGCTCATCATCTCGCCCAGGTGGCAGCGCGTGTCGTATGCCCAGCCCGTCTGGCCCGCGCCGTTTTCGTCCTCGGCGTAGGGCGACGCGACGATCCACACGTAGGTCGAGGCTGCGCTCGCCTCGGCCCCGCTCGATCCGACGACGCCCCATGACGCGATGTAGCGCCCCGCGCCCGCCGAGTTCATCGTCTTGATGCGTTTATCGTACGCCATCGCGATCTTCTCGACCTCGATGGACCGCGCGACAAACCAGTCCATCGGCAGCTTCGCCACTTCCGGGTCGAAGGTGTCCTGCGTCGCGTATCCGCCGCGCAGATCGTCGGCGGCGGGTAGGCGATTGTTCTCGTCCTGGGCCGTGACCTTCGCGAGCGCGAGCACGCGCTCGACGAACGGCTCCAGACGATCGGCGCGCAGATCCGACGTGGAGCCGAAACCGAGCTTGCGCCCCTGGAACACGCGCAGGCCGAGTCCCATCGACTCCGACTGCTTGACCGTCTCGACCGCGCCCTCGCGGGCAGTGACATCGAGGTTGCGTCCGTTCTCGACGTATGCCTCGGCCTCGTCCGCGCCCTTCTTGCGCGCGAGTTCCACGCACCGCCGCGCCGCGTTCATCAGTTCCGGGCTCAACGCGCTCGCCATGGATTCGGAAGATTTCATGTTCACACCATCCCGGCCATGGGTTTCGACGCGCCGCCCACCGTGAGCTTGTCGATGCGCACATGCGGCAATCCGACTCCGACGGGCACGCTCTGGCCGTTCTTGCCGCAGGTGCCGATGCCGGGGTCGAGCTTGGGATCGTCGCCGACCATCGAGACCTGACGCAGCACCTCGGGACCGACGCCGATCAGCGTCGCACCCTTGACGGGCCGCGTGAGCTCGCCGTTTTCGATCAGGTAGCCTTCGGCGACCTCGAAGACGAAGTTGCCATTCGAGATGTCCACCTGCCCGCCGCCGAAATTCTTGGCGTAAAAACCCGACTTCACCGACGAGATGATGTCCTCGGGTTTGTCCTTGCCCGGCGCGAGATAGGTGTTCGTCATGCGCGGCATGACGTAGTGGCGGAACGACTCGCGCCGCCCCGAGCCGGTGGACGAAAGTCCCATGAGCCGCGCGTTTTGGCGATCGACCATGTAGCCGCGCAGGATGCCGTTTTCGATCAGCACCTTGCGCTGCGTGGCGATGCCCTCGTCGTCAATGGCGAGGCTCCCGCGCCGCCCGGGGATGACGCCCTCGTCGATGACCGTGCACAGATCCGACGCGACCTTTTGCCCCACCTTGCCCGTGTACAGGCTCGTGCCCTTGCGGATGAAATCGGCCTCGAGCCCGTGGCCCACCGCCTCGTGCAGCAAGATGCCGCTCCACCCGTTCGCGAGCACCACCACCTGCTCGCCGACCGGCGCGTCGATCGCGCCGAGCTGCGCCGTCGCCTGACGCGCCGCCTCGCGCGCGGCGTCCTCGGGCGAAAACTCCTCGAAAAACTCGAAGCCGTTGCGCCCGCCGCCGCCGTAAAAGCCCGTGCGCCGGTCGCTCTCGCCCTGGGCGATCACCGAAAAATGCAGACGATGCAGCAGCCGGCGATCGGTGGCGAAGACGCCGTCCGTGTTTGCGATGGTGATGAGCGACTCCGTGTCGAAGTACGCGCCCATCACCTGCGCCACGCGTTGATCGAACCCGTGCGCCGCCTCGTTGCCGCGCAACAGCAGCTCGGCCCGCGCCGCGGCGCTTGCGTCCTCGGGGGCCACGCGTGCGCGGTTGATCTCGGCCACCGCGTCGTGCGCGCCGATCCGAGCGATCTGCCCCGGTTTCGCGTCGGCGATGTATGACGCGGCCTTCGCGGTCTCGATGAGACGCTGCTCGTCGAAGCCCTCGCAAAACGCGTAACCGATCTTCTGCCCGACCAGCACACGCACGCCCACGCCCGCGCCGTATCCCACCTGCGCGCTACGCACCTTGTTTTCCTCGAGCGAAAACGACGTGGAGACGGAGTCCTGCGCGAAGACGTCGGCGTAATCGCCGCCCCGGCTCATCGCCGCTTCGAGCACGCGCTTCACCACGGCCTCGTCGAGCAGCGGCTTGCCCGGACCGCCGAGGCTCTGCGCGGCCACGACGCCGGGAACCATCGCCGCCGCCGCGGTCACCACCGCGCCCGTGGCCATGAACTGCCGTCGATCCATCTCGGTCGGATCGTTCATTCGCCTCTCCGTTTCAGGCTGTCGCGGCGGGGCTTCGCCGCATGGGTGCGGATTTTGGCGTGGCGGCGGGAGGATCGTCAACGACGAAGGTCATAAACGCGGGGACATGTAACGAATCGCGATGCGTGTTCTCTGACGATGTCTTTTGCGAACTGTGGCCCGGCCGTCCCCGGCCGGGATGGACCGCGACATGTGGCCCGGCCGCCCCCGGCCGGGGATTCTACTGACATGTGGCCCGGCCGCCCTCGGCCGGGATGGCCGGCAAGATCGCGGGCGTGGGCGCCCGCGCCACA
>JADLEX010000038.1 GCA_020845895.1 Deltaproteobacteria bacterium
ACACGATCTACACGATCGCCAAACGCTTCCGTCTCAACGTCTCCGACGTGTGCGCGTGGAACAGCCTGTCGGCCTCGCAGAAGCTCGAAACGGGCGCCAAGCTGAAGCTGAAGGTGCCGGCCGGCGGCGACTCCCCGGCCTGACGCCGAATGACGCATAAGACTTTTGGAGCGGCCGCGATCATCGGGATCGCGGCCGTTTTGTTTGCCCGCGCGGCGCTCGCGCAATACGTTTTCCCGATCCAAGGACCGAAGATCGTCACGGCAACCGTCGGCGAATACCGCATCGGCCATTACCACGCCGGGCTCGACCTCGGCACCGAGGGGCGCGAGGGCCTGCCCGTCGTCGCGGCCGCGGCGGGGAGCGTGACGCGCCTTCGCGCATCGGCGAACGGCTACGGCAAGGTCATCTACATGGCGCATTCCGGCGGCGTCGAAACCGTCTATGCACACCTGTCCGAGTTCGTACCCGCGCTCGATGCCTTCGCGAAACGCCAGCAGTCGCCGGGGCGATTCGCGTTTTCGCAGACGTTCGGCGCGGGCGGACCCTCGTTCGGCGCGGGTGACGTGATCGGCTATTCGGGCGTCACGGGCACCGACGTTCCCCATCTGCACTTCGAGCTGCGCAAGGGTGGCGTGCCGGTCAACCCGCTTCGCCACGGAATCACGGTCCCCGACACGCAGCCGCCCCTCATCGAAAAGCTCCTCATCGAACCGCTGGCCGCCACAGCCCACGGACAGGGCACGTTCGACCGGACGATCATCCCTTTTGACGCCGGGCAGATCGGCGGTCCCGTCGTCATCGGCGGCGAGGTCGGGCTTGCCGTGCAGGTGACCGACCACATCGATGGCTCGCCGCGCGATCTCGCTCCGTGGACCATCCGGTTCGAGATCGACGGCAAGCCGGTTTACGGAGTGCGTTACGACCGTGCCGACTACGGCGACAAGGCCGTGTCGGAGCTCGATTACCACTACGAACTCAAAGAGACGCGGACCGGAGTCTTTCACCGGCTCTATCGCTACGCGGCGCGGACCTTCGCGATGACGCACGCCGAAGAGGAAGGGCCGCCGGCGCTTGCGCCGGGCGATCACCGCGCGCGAATCGTGGCGAGCGATGCGGCGGGCAATGAATCAACGGCATCATTCGTGTTTCGTGTCGAGAGTCCGCGATCGGCGTCACCGCCCTGCCCGCCTTCGCCCTCGGCCGTCGAGATTCCCGCTTCGGCGACGACGTTTCGCGAGCGCGTGCTTCAATTCGACCTGCCCGGCGCGGATCCCGCAGCCGCCATCGCGATCTCGGCCCGGCTTTCGGAAGGCGGCGCCATTCGCGAGCTGACCGCGACGGGCGCGCGCGGTCGGATCGCCGTCGACGTGCCCGGCCCGGGCGAACTCACCATCGACGCCCGCGCGGGCGAACGCGCGTACCGATTCGCGTCGCGCGTGCAATGGATTCGCGACGGCGCGACAATCGCGTCGCCCGACGCCACGATCACCGTCCCAAAGGGCGCGGTGTTTCGTGAATCGCCGGTGATTGCCGCGGCCGCGCCGTTGCCGCCGGCGGAGGGCATTCGCCCGTCAGGGCGCGCACAGGTCTTCAACCAGCCGTGGCTGCCGCTGCGTGCGCCCGTGCGCGTGCAACTTTCGGGCGACGGCGGAAGCCTGCACCTCATCGACCGCGGGATCTGGTGGTATCTGGACGCCGGCAAGGCGACCACGCATACGCACCTGGGTTCATTCGCGCTCGCATACGATTCCGCCGCGCCGCGCATTGTATCCGTCGCGGCCGAGCCGCTGCGCGGCCGATCCATGATCGTGGCGAAGTGCGAGGATGCGGGGTCGGGTGTCTCGTCCGCGGGGGCGAGAATGTGGATCGACGGCGCGGAGGTGCTCGCGGAACCGCTTCCGGCAATGGGGCAGATTCGGCACATCCCCGAGGGACGAATCGCCCCCGGCCAACACGAGGTTCGCGTGGTCGTGATGGATCGGTCGGGTCAGAGCGCGTCGGGCCGGTTCACCGTCACGGTTCCGTAATCGCCGCGACGCCGCTCACTTCTTCGCGCCGGGGACGATCTTCAGCTTCATCCCGGTCTTGAGGGTATTTCCCTTGATTTTGTTGAGGCGCTTGATCGCAGCGACGGACGTTTTGTACTTCTTTGCAATCCCGCCCAGCGTGTCGCCCTTTTTCACCTTGTAATAGACGACCTTCTGCTTGCCGCCCTTGCCCCCCTGCGACTTGGGCGGTTCGCTGACCTTCGAGATCTCGTCCGGCGCGAGGTAGGCGGACGGGCCGAGCGCGACCAGGGCTTTTTCGAACTCATCCGCGGTTTCGAGCGGGATGTTGATCTGGAAATTCGGGTCGTTGGGCGGCGTGGTCG
The DNA here is from genome assembly GCA_020845895.1 of Deltaproteobacteria bacterium. Classification (NCBI taxonomy): domain Bacteria; kingdom Pseudomonadati; phylum Myxococcota; class Myxococcia; species Deltaproteobacteria bacterium. The sequence continues at coordinate 2,375 of JADLEX010000038.1, forward strand.
AACCGAGCAACGCCGGATTGAGTCGCTTGAGTTCGTCGTAGTCGTGACCGGTCTTCTGCGCCAGATCGGAAAGCCGCGCCACGCCGGAAAGCGCGACTTTTTTCACACGCATCGGCTCGCTGGGCTCGACGTAGAAGCCGTTGACCTCCGGATCGCGGGCGATGGTCGCCGCCGCCATGAACTTCGGCACGTAGTCCATCGTCTCGGCGGGCAGCGACAGATTCCAGTAGTTGCGGTCGCCGCCGGCATTCTGGATCGCCCGGGCGACGCACGCCTCGCCGCAGTTGTACGCGGCGAGCGACAGCGCCCAGTCGTCGAACATGTCGTAGAGAAACGCGAGATAGTCGGCCGCGGCGTAGGTCGCGCGGATCGGATCGCGGCGTTCATCGACCCACTCGTCGACGCGCATGCCGTAGCGCCGACCGGTGCTGGGGATGAACTGCCACAGGCCGCACGCGGCGGCCGGGGAGTATGCGTACGGAGAGAACCCCGACTCGATGATCGGCAGATACTTGAGATCCTCGGGCAGGCCGCGCTCGGCGAGCACCGACTCGATCATCTCGAAATAGGTGCCGGAGCGCTCCAGGTATTTCACCATCGATCCGCGACCGTTGGCGAGGTAGTAGTTCGTCCACTTCTCGACGCGCTCGTTGTACTGGATGTCGAGGTCACCTGCGCTCTTGATGTGCGGCAGGGTGATGCCGCGCAGCCGCGCGACGCGCACCAGCGCGACATTCACCTGCAGGAACGCCTGATCGAGTTGCTCCCGATGCTGCTCGCGGCCGTCTTCCTGAACGCGGTCGAGCAGAATGCGCAGCGCGATCCGGTACTGGTGATGCGCCTTGTCGTACTGCTGCTGGCGCAGGTACTGGTCGCCCTTGTGGAGCCGGCCGTGAACGGCGGCGATCGCCTCGGGCGCCGGCAACTCCTTTCGGGAGTCGTCTTCCTCGGGAAGCGGGACGGTTTCATCGAGTTCGTCGACCGGGGGCGTGTCCTTGGCGGTTTTGATGAACTGACAGCCCGCGCCGAACGCGACCACCAGCAGACAGGTCGCGACGATCCGGGCGACGGGGCACGGGAGCCTTCTCATGTGTTCGCTCCGATTCCGAGCGCGCGTCTCACGAGTGTCGGATGGATTTTCCACTCCGACGGGCGCGTTCGGGGTCGATCGGATTGCGCCGACCTCATCCGGACCGGACGGGAGCACGAACCGATGGAAAATATCGCGGCGGCCCGGTTCGAGCCGCCGACCTTCGCGTCAGTTGGGCGGTACAGGATTTGAACCTGTGACTTCCACCGTGTGAAGATGGCACTCTACCGCTGAGTTAACCGCCCCGAATCGACGCCGGAATGTAGAACACGAAACACGAAAAATCAAGCGCTCCGACGACGAAAAAAGCCGGCCCGAAGACCGGCTTTTTTCTTGGAATTCCAATGTGTTAGGGCTCCAGGTCGTCCTGGTCGAGGCCGCCCATCCGGCCGAAGGTAATCGGCACCGTCACGTCGTACGGATTGACGAAGGCGCTGATTGAGTTGCCCTCGAGTTCCGTGAGCGACCAGCCTTCCTGCGTCGGCGAGACCCAGTTGTAGCTGTAGAGCA
>JADLEX010000039.1 GCA_020845895.1 Deltaproteobacteria bacterium
CCCGAAAAAGCACATCAACGCCGCGAAAGCCCTGGTGACGAACCCCGTCGAGGACGAATACATCATTCATGTCGCGGGCGACACGGCGAACCCCGACAATTACGTGTACATCGACGGCACCGACGACGTGATCGACTTCTCCGATCTCGACATGACGCACCCCGCCGCGCGCATCACCATCATGCCGTACATCGCGGCGCTCGCGCCCGACGGATTCGACAATGCCGCATACAACAGCGGCACCGAGTCGCCCGACGGCGGCCCGTCGTGGAATGTGGCGGGGACCAAGCCGTTCACCATGCCGCAGGTGATTGCGGACAAGAACAACAAGATCACGCTGGTCGACGCGCGGGTGTTGCAGACCGCAACCAACAAGCCCGCGATCATCGTGCGCGACATGGCGGATCTCGCCGCGGCGTATTGCCGAATCGAGGGCGGCTACGCCGGCGTGCGTGTTTCGGCGGCGAACGCGGAGATCGAGAACACATGCATCACCGAGGCCGAGTTCGGCGTTTTCGTCGAGGCCGAGGGGCAGGTGGCGTTAATCGGGCGCAACATTTTGCACGAAAATTCCACGTGCGGAATTCGGGGGCGGCTTCGGGCCAGTGTGGTCGTTTTCGCCTGGCCGATGAAGCCGCTTCTCAAATACCAAACGACGATTTCGACGGTCGCGCCCAAGGGCAATTACGCGGCGGTGGGTCTGGAGCAGGACAGCGCGCTCGTGATCCTCAAGTCGATTCCGGACGAGACGACCGGCGGACCGGACATCCCGGCGGCGGCGGAGTTGCAGATCCTGAACGCGACCCTCGCGAAAAGCGTGGCGTATTATGGTATTGTGCTGACGACGCGGTCGCTGCTCGTCGGCGCGAATCAGGTGCGTTTCAACGACGAGGCGATCAATCAGGGCAAGGACACCGTGCCGGACGGGCAGCAGATCGTCTCCCGACCGGACGATGACACGACGTCGCTCGGGTAGTGGGTGAGGCAGTGTTCGATCTGCATTCCCAGTTGCGATCCGTCAAAGCACTCTCCGGGAATGGGGAGAGTACGCGGTTCCTCGCAAATCTGGCGAAGCACCTCAAATGGGAATTGATCGACTCCGGGGAGATTCTTGTCTCCGTCGGCGGTGCAGGGCCGAAACGAACCCGGAGCACCGGAGACGATCCGAAGCCGACGGCACGTCAATCGGTCAAGCTGAAAGTGAAGGATCGCCGGCGCGCACGTGACGCATTTCGGCGGGCTCAGGAGCTTCTCTGCCTTGCCGCGAAGACGCCGCTGCCGGATCATTTGCGCGCGGTGCGGGATCGCGGGTTCGCCGGGGACTGGGGCGACTTCGTCGCATTGCCGAGAAGGCGAGCGCCAATAGCCGTGGGTGCAACGCCGCGTCCTCGAAGCGCCGGCTTCCCGGAACTCGAGTCGGCGTATCCCTTGAACCGGAGGAGTGCTGCTTTACATCGACCGCCCATGAGAATCCGAGATGACATCCCTCTACTCGGTCGCGACTATCCCGAATGGTACTTCGGCTTTAACGATCTGACGAAGATCGAATTGGTCTACGAAAGCGATATGGACTGTGACGGTTGGATCTCATTCGAGGGCACGTCAGCCGGTCGGGTTGACTTGCCGGTGAGGTTCAAGAAGACCGCTTGGGAGCAGAAGACCATCAGCATCGCCAAGCCGGTTCTCTTTGCGGACCGCGTGGCGGATCTGAATCTCGATAGCGATGAAGATTTCGCTCTCCTTTTTTCGTTAATGAACCACCTTTTTGTTTCACGCGACAAAGGGATGTTGCCCGATGAGGAAAGAACTCCCCTGCTGACGGGGGAAATAAGCCCATTGTGGGAAAACTGTCGTTACCCCGAGGCATTTCAGGATATTCGTATTCGGGTGGAAACTGGAGCATACATTCGCGTCGAAGCCGTCACGATCACGCTGAACAATATGCGGATATTGAACACTCCGGGGGAATCTTGGCTGAATTTTCCAAGACCTTTTTCCGTGACGTCGCTAACGCCGCTCTATTTGACTCCGTATATTCGACGTTACCGACTCAAAATGGCAGGGATGGATTCCGTTCCGGGCGTCGATAATGTCATTTCCTTCGCAGCCCGGCACATCGGCGAAATCTGGAGTCCTCTTCGTCCGGGCAGGTGGGACTCGCAGGAAATCGGTGGTGGACTGAGGGTGTTCGAGGGAAATCCAAGAAACTATTGCTCCGAGTTCGCTGCTTGGGCGATCGATTGCGTCACGGGCCTGCAAAACGACAACGGGCAAAGATTGGTCGATAGTCATGAATTGAACATTGGCACTAAGGATATGCAGGAATTTTTTGAAAACTTCACGCCGACTCGTTACCTGCGACCGAACAACACATCATATAGCGACCTCGGATCAAAGGTGCACAGGGGCTTTTACGCCGCTGTCGATGCGCATGGACACAGTACTCTTTTCGTAGAGTGGATCGATTCCGACAGCTTGGACCAAGACGACCCAAAGGCTTGGCGAAAAGCCGTGTTTTCAAAAGATCGAAATTATCATGTATTTCGTGGTTTGGGAGGAAATCAGTCCAAGAAGCGAGTTGCCGTGACCGCTTACACGATTGCTAAAAACACCGATTCGATTTCGAGTCCGACAGTTCTTTGGAAGGAAGAAGATTACGGTTACCCCATGGCGCCGGAAGAGAATGATGGCTTTGGAAACACAAAATTGAAATTGCGGAAAGAGATCGGCGATACATGAGATCATTCATTAAGGTCGTGATGTTGTTTTTCATCGGCATGGAGTTGATTTCGTGCGAAAGAGGAAAGCGTTCTAAGGATGACAGTCAGAGTGATTTGGATGTTACGTTGATTACTGACGAGGACTGTACGGACGAAGATTCGGTAGAGTTCGGAGAATGCATGAGCAAGTGCGGCGAGGTCGATGACAGCATGCGTGATATTTGTGAGGCGTTTGTTTACGACAGAGATAAATGGATTGAATGTCAGTATGCTTGGGGGTATTACGGAAATACTTGTTATGAGTACTGCCAATACCTTCCATGTGGATCTCCGCGACAGGACGGAGAGGACGAAGATGAAGGCTCCCGGTGCTGGTTGCCGGACAATCCATCATGGGAATGCTCGGTCGAGTGTATGGCGGATTTTTATCCACATGAATATGGGTGTGCGGAGTTGTATGGGTGGAATACATCTGAATGGGAAGAATGCATCGCTCCGTATCTAGGTGAATTTTGTAGCTGTATATCGCCGTGTGTCGATCTCCCCTGTGGATCTGGAGAAATTCCGTATATTTGTACCCCGGAAGGCGTACCTTAAGCAAACCGCGCTTCAGAACTCCCTCGTCATCGACACTTCGGCACTCCTGAAAATAGCGTTAAATGATTGAAAGCACTGGACAAATAGTCGGTTTTGTACTAGTTAATTATGCCGGGAATCTGGTATAGCAACCCCCAAAATCCGCATTTCGTCCGGCTCACCGCATCCTGAGGTTCTCGAAGAATGGCCCCATCCCCGAAAGTTGCGTACCCATCGCCCGGCACCGGGAAAATCGACTGAGCTGGGTTTCAGGTTTCCCTGATGGGGGTGAGTAGCGCGTCGATTCGGCGCAGCAGCGCGTCCACCGCCCGCGGATCGCGGCGCATGCGGTGCGTCACGCCGGGCAGGATTTCGAGCCGCGCACGCGGCGCGGCTTCGGCCAGTCGGCGGGCATGGGCGAGCGGGACGACTTCGTCATCCTCCCCGTGAAGGATCGTGAGAGTTTCGGCCCGGCAGCGCGAAACGGCGTCGAAGGCGCACAGGCGCACGAACGACTCCGCCCATTCGCGTGGTGATTTGGCGTAGCCTTCGCGGATCATGCCGAGGCGGCGGTAGAGATCGAACCACGCCTCGGGGGCGCTCACGGCGTCGAGGAATGAAAAGTCGCCCGGCGCGGCGAACGTCACGACGTGACGCAGCCGCGCGTCGCGAGCGCTCTGGACGATCATCGCCGAGCCGCCGGTCGAAGACCCGACCCCGATGAGCGGATCGGCGCGCCAGGGCGCTCGCTCCCACGTGTCGATCACGGCGGCGAGGTCGCCCGGCCCGCGGTCGACCTCGAGCTGCCCGCCCGACGCGCCGGGCCCCCGAACGTTGAAGATGACGGCGGCGACGCCGAGAGCATCGGAAATCGTTCGCGCAAGTCCGGGATATCCTGGGTCGTCCGTGGCGGCGCGTTCAGCGCCCGACGGCAGTCCGTGGGCGATGAGGACCGTCCCTCGCGGCGTCGACGCCGGCATGAAGACCTGACCGACGATCATCACGTCGTCGGCTGAACGGCAAGCGATCGGGAAACAGCGAAGGGCGTCAGTGTTCGGCGGCGAGTCGAAAGTCACGGGGTAATGGTAAACGTCTTCTTCCCGAATTGATGCGTGGTTTGAAACGTATACCCCGACGAATTCGCCGAAACCCAGACGAAGGTCACCTGCCCGTCGTCGAGCAGGTTCTTGTCCACCGTGAGCAGATCCTGAAGGTTGCTCGAATACGCGCCCGCCAGCGACTTGTGCGACTCTTCGGCGATTTTCGCGTTGATGCCGGTGGATTGGGCCGAGGCGTCGTACGCCGCGTGACGCATGCCGACAAAGCGCGGAATCGCGATCAGCGACAGGATCGCGAGGATCGCGACGGTGATCATCAGTTCGACGAGAGAGAACCCGCGGACGTTCAAACGCATTTCATTTCCCGTGCCGCGATGAGCGGCTTCGTTCACCCCCGTATCGGGTGAACCATGGGATAATTCAAGAAAAAAATGAGGGACGTGCGAAAACCCGCGCGAATTCGCGGGAAAATTCACGCTCGCCCCGATCAGACCGACGTGGGCGCGCCCCAGCCCTGCTTCAGCAGGCGCAGAGCGTTTCCGTACAGCACCTGCTCGACCTCGTCGTCGGTGAAATACTTCGATAGCGTTTCGCCCACCGCGCCCATCATCCCCGAGTCGTAGCAATCCTTGAACGGATCGGTGAGGCCGTCGAAGTCCGTCCCGATGCCGAGGCACGAGACGTCGCCGACAAGATCCTTCACGTAACGCACGTTCTCGGCCAGAAACTCCAGCCCGCCGCCGACGTAACCTTGCAGCTTCACCGGATGCTGGAGCAGACGCATCGAAAAGATGAGCCCGAGGACGCCGCCGAGGCGGTGGATCGTGCGGATCTCGTCGTCCGACGCGTTGTACTCGTGGGGGAAGAAATGCTGCAAGCCGACGTGCGTCATCGTGACCGGGCGGCGATACTCGTCGCACAGGCGATAGACCTCCTGCCGCGCGTGCTCCTGCGTGTGCGCCAGGTCGATCAGAATGCCGCGATCGAGCAGCTCGCGCGCGAAGGGTTCGCACAGGTGCTCCGGATCGTCCCACCGCCAGGACCCGCGCTTCATGCGCACGACCAGGTCGTCCATCACCGGCACGATTCGCCCGCGCTTTTTCGTCGGCACCAGCTCCGTACCGTCGGTCTGGGGCGCGAACATGTTGTCCCAAAAGTGCGCAAGCGTGATGAGCGCGAGACCGCGTGATTGCAGGATCGCGAGCCGTTCGCGCGTGCGCTCCATGTATTCGTCCAGCGTCTGCCCCGGGTCGGGCGCTTCGCCGAACACATGCGCGCCCTCGATGGTGTGCACGAGACCGATTTCGTCGTCCGCCAGCGCGTCGATCTGGTCGGCCGCGGTGACGAGACGCAGCCGCTTCTCGCCGGGTTTGAGTGTTTTGTTGACGTACTCGATCTGCTCTTCCAGCAGGTCCATATTGGCGATCAGCGTCTTCCACGGGTCCTCGGTGATGCGCGGCACGTACCAGATCGGCCAGGCGATCATCTGCGCCACGCGCGCCCACGGGCGAACGCCGAAGCGCATGAATCCGCGCTCGAGGATGTAGTGCGTGCAGAGCATGACCTTGACGTTGCCCTTGCACAGGTGCGGGTACGCGGTGCGAAACGAAAACGGGTTGCGGAATCCACCGTTGGGCACGGTCGTGCGAAACGACCAGATGTGCGGCAGGTAGTACATCTTGAGCGTTGGATGGGCGTGCAGATCGATCAAGCCGGGCATGGGATCCTCAGAGAATGGTCGGCACGGGCCGAAGGCGAGGCAAACTTAGCGGAGGCATGTCCGCGACGCAACAACGATCTGTGCGTGCCAAGGACAAGAGCGACCGCCGTCGCTTGACACCCCGGGGAAAATTCCTAGTATTCGCCCCGGTCCGTGGGGCGGGGTACGCACTTTTCCACATCCGCGCCGGGATACATCGCCGAAGGGAGGGATCCGTACG
>JADLEX010000040.1 GCA_020845895.1 Deltaproteobacteria bacterium
GCCGAACTCCCGGTCGAAAATCGACCAGTCGATCGCCTTGCCGAGCGGAATCAGCTCGTGGCGCTGGTTTTCGGATCTGGTTGACGTGGCTGCGGTAGAGGTCGAAATCCGAGAGCGGCGGGGTTTGTTTCGGCGTCATCTTTCACCGGGTTTTGGAGGTTGATATGCCCGATTCCCGGAAAACAGAACTAGCACGAAAACGACTTTTTATCCAGCGATATCAATCAGTTAAGGCGATTTTCAGGGGCGACGCCGGACGCGGCGGCTCAATTCTACCAACTTTCAACTGTCTCGCCGCCAGAGGGGGACAGTATACAGGCGTGTTTCAATCCTTTCTCAGCAGTAAAGCCCTCACTGTCACGGATTCGTCACGATGCCAAAACGGAGCTGGACCTATATCCGCAAGGGATTCCCGCTCCGCAAGTAGGCTGGGGTCGATCAGACCGCCCGCCAAAGGTCGAAAAGAGGAAGAATATTCCGCGACAGCGACAGCGGCGCCGATTGCCTCGCGGAACTCATCTAGACTCGTTCCCCGGTTCAACGGCCCGTACACATCGTGCAACAGAACATAATCGCCGCTTTTTACCAACCTAGGATCGTTGAGGGGCTGCAAGTCCGAACGCGCCCAATATGGGGTCAGATATGTGTCGTCCGTCCAGACGACGGCTTCGGGGTTGCTCCGTCGAATCTCCGCAATTGTGCGACCGGAACCGATCGTCTCGTTCCATATCTCTTTTTCGGCCGCCACCCAATCCGCCGACACGTACGCGCTGCCAGCCCATAACGCGAGAATGATCGCAAAACGAATCGCGCGCTTCCATGGAAGAACCTGAAAGCCCACGCTCGCCAAGGTGATGGTCAGGGGTATCGCGATCAGGATGTGACGGGCGCTCCAGTCTCGATTGATGCATATCGCTGCCGCAATCAACCCCAACATGCTGACCGAATACAGCGAAATTGACCGGACCGCTCGAATTCGTGTCAGCACACCGATCCCTACTACGGATAACAGGCTGATGGGCCACCATGACGCGACCGCCCACGCGGCCATCGTTGTTGGAGCCCAACGCACGCCTTGCCACGCCAACTTCGTCACGGAAGTCGCGGTATAATATTCCATTCTGTATTCCGGGCTCACGCAAGCCCATGCGATCGCGATTGCGAATCCCGCGAAATACGGGAGACAGGCGAGGAGTTCGAGAGGTCCTTTTTCTCGTTCGCCGATGCGAAGGGAGACGATGATTCCGGGCACGAGCAGGAATCCATCATATTTAATGCAGCACGCGATTCCCGCTGAGAGAATCAGAACTCGCAAGGCCACTAAGTCGCGCCTCATCAGAAAAACATACGTGGATGCGATGGAACCGAAGAAAAACACCTGAAACAAGGTCTCCGGACGAACCCGAACATCCCAAGCCACGGAGAGCGGCGCGGTGGCCATCAGCCCCGCAGCCAACAACGAACTGTCGCGTCGTCCTGAAACGGTTTTTGACGCATAAGCGACCACGAATGTCAGCACCCCGGACGCGAAGGCGCTCAGATACCGACCCGCCATCAAGGGATCATCCAACAAAGGCTTTAAAGACGCGATGGCCAAGGGATACCCCGGTGGCCAGTTTCCGGAGATTTCGCGGGTGATTCGAAACCACCAATTCGGAATTTCCGAGGCGAGCACACTCGAATCCCAGAACAGTACGGCCATCCCCAAACCGTCTGCTTCGACACCGACCGGGAGAAATATCCTGAACAGAGTGACGCGCCACACCATGGAGCCTATCACGCATAATGCGAGTCCAGCCCGGTATATCATGGAGTCGCAATCCTCAATGACTGCGCAACCAATTTGGGCACGCTCGTGAATTCTCATCTGTTCGCGTTTTGGGTTCACCATGCCGCCTCGTTGGTCACCAACACGTGATTCTTCGGGTGACGCAAGCCGATGAAAGGAATCGGGTCCGGTTTCGCTTCGACGGACTGGATTTCGGCTCCCTCAGCGCGAAGCCCCGGCGACCAATGAAAGGAAAGTACGACTAAGTCGTCAGCGGTTTCGTCGACTTCGATCTCCAGGCGGTCAATGCCAAACGCGGTGATGCGCCCAGCGCCTTTCAGGAAGTATGTCGCCGGATGTTTCACCCTCCAGCCTCGGAACGGTTGCGGCGCAGTGATTTCTTCTACAACGCTTACGCGATTCGCGAGTTGTTCGCCGGCGTCCGCAGACCAGGTGACGACGTATTCCACTGCGTACTTCCGCAGTTGTTCAGCAAGATCATCGTCGCTCCATTTATCCAATGGACGTCCTTGCCAAGTCGCCGACGCGAAATTGGAGAAGTTATATGTATTGAAGAACTCTGCATAGAACCCTCCGAGCATAGGACGACGGACCCTTGGCGCCAGGAGGTGAGGCAGTCTCGCGAATTCCAATTGCCAATCGGGTCGCAAGTCACGAAACGCGCTAAAGCCTTCGACATGGACGCGCGCATCGCCCGGCAAGCCATTGATCCAATTCGTCAGGGATTCGAGTTCTGGGGGTGAGCCGGTTGGTATCGGAGATTTCCGAAATGTCGATGACGGCGAACTCGGAACCAAGAGCAGGATTAATACGGCGACCGCTACAAGCCGCCATGCTCGCTCTGAACGCGCTGCGGTCATCAGCAAGTCGGCACCGGGAATCAACGCCGCGAGTACCACGAAAGGGAGGTAGCGGCTGGGATCGAGGGGTCTCAGAAACGGTAGAAAATTTCCTGAATAACATCCAACTGCTAATATTAGGACGGCGAGCAGGTAGCCTTTTGGCGCCATCGCAATCCGTCGCCGAAGCCTCCAAGCGACAACACCGGAAACAATCGCCAAATGCTTCGCGACCAATGCGGTCACCCAGTTCGGTCGTTCGAAGCGGCCCCAGGCGGCGGACGCATCAGTCAAATCCCGAAATAATGGCCAGGGATCGTGGTTAACCCAGTGTGATCCAACTGAATCGAAAGCCGCATTCGGGATCGATCCGACTAGCGGAAACAACCAGAAGGCGTTGAACGCGAGCGTGACAACCACCGCACTTAGGATGATCGACAACCCTCGTCGTCCAAGTTGTTCCAAGTTCAGGGCTGCAACGACCAAGGCTGGAATCGCGAGCGTGACCACTGCGGTCTTGTGGATCAACAGGGCCGCCGGCGCGATTGCGACGATCCAGATTCCTCGCCGGTCTCCCCTAATCAAGGCGGTTAGCGCGGCGATCCCCGCCAAGGAAACGGGAAATACGAGAAATGCCATCGTCATTCCGGTAGCCCAGAACGCGAAGACCTCCGTGGCGCGGAACCAGACAACCCCGACGACGGCGCCCACGAGTGACGAACGCCGATCCGCGCCGAACCATCTCCATGCGAGGTAGAACATCGACGGAAGCACCAGCGCGGACAGCACGGTCGCCAGCTTGACGACGTACCCCGGCGACAACGGCCTCAGGACGATCCCCAGCACCTGCAGCGCGACGTTGCTGTTCCACAGGAAGGTCTCGATGTAACCCGCGAGAAACCGGGGATCGTATCCCCAAAGGCGACCCGACGCGTCGAACGCGAGTCGCGCCGTTTCGATCTGCTGCTCGAGCACGCAGAAGTCGAAGGCGTGGAAATCCGGCGAACGCAGAAATTCGGCGAATGGCTGAAAAATGCGGAGTGCGGACGCGGTATGGACGATGGAGATGACAAACAGCGCGCACCAGGCGCCCGGTCGCGATTCGAGGGTGGACGTCCATCGACGCCGATTGAGCGAGTTCTGCGGTCCGCCGGTCACCTGAGTCCCATCTCCGTGATCCGGTCACGCTAACCAAGATCCCCGGTGACGACAACGCCCGACATTCAGGATGGCGACCACCCGGGACCTGTTGATTCGGCGCGACGACGACGCGCGTTGTTCTTTTGTGATGGGGACGTCTTTTGCCCGCATTCGCTTTACGTTAGCTTGTTTCGACGGCAAAAGAGTATCCTTGAGGACGCACCGGCACCACGGGAGATGGACGTTTGCTGGACCCCCTGCCCACCGACGCCGCGCCGACCTTTTCCGCGCCCTCCGCGTCGAAACGGCCGAAACTCGCCGTCGTGCCGCGAATCGACCATCGCAGAATCCTCCTCGTCTATCCGCCGACACCCGGCCTCACCGTCATGCCGCCGCTCGGCGTGGGCTATCTCGCCTCGGTCGCGATGCGCTCGGGCTTCGAGGTCGAGATCATCGACCTGAGCCGCCGCCACATGTCGTGGGGGCAGTTCGACGAGTACCTTCGCCGCGCTCGCCATGCCCTGATCGGGCTGTCCGTGTCGACGCCCAATCTGCACACCGCCGCATACACGGCCGCGCGCATTCGAGCGGCGCGGCCCGACGTGCCCTTCGTCGTGGGCGGCATCCACGTCACTTGTTACCCGGAAAAGACCGTCCGCGATTTCGGCGCGGATTACGCGTTCGTTCACGAGTCCGAGGCGTCGTTTCCGCGCTTTCTCGAGGATCTCGCGCGCGGCGACGATCCCGTCGGCCGCGTTCCCGGCGTGTACGCGAATCGCGGCGGGCGATGGACGGGGCTTGCTCCCGAGCCGATCGGCGAAATCGATCCATTGCCGTGGCCCGCGTGGGAACAGCTCGCGCCGGACCGCTACCCGCCGATTCCGCACCAGCTCTTCGTCAAGGCGTTTCCGGTCGCGCCGATCATGACCACGCGCGGCTGCCCGATGAACTGTTCTTTTTGCGCCACCACGCGCGTGTTCGGCAAGAAGATCCGCCGGCGGCGCGCCGACGACGTGATCGCCGAAATCGACTTTTTGCGCCGCCGCTTCGGAATCCGCGAACTGCATTTCGAGGACGACAACCTGACGCTGCATCGTGGCGACGCCGTGCGCCTGTTCGAGGCGATCATCCGAGAACAGCCCGGGCTTTGGCTCAAGTGTCCCAATGGCCTGATGACCGTCACGCTCGATCGGGAATTGCTGAGCCTCATGAAGCGGGCGGGCATGTATCAGATTTCGCTCGGCATCGAGACGACATCGCCCGACCTGATGCCCACCGAGCGAAAATACCTGCCGAATGAACGTGTTCGGTCGGTCGTGTCCATGGCCAAGAAGGCCGGACTCGAGGTGCAGGGACTCTTCATCGCGGGATTGCCGGGCGACACCGACGAGGAGTTTCGCCACACCGTCCGCGATGCCGTGTCGATGGGGCTCGATCTCGCGCACTTCGGGCTCCACGTTCCGCTCCCCGGCTCGCGCGACGGCGACGGCATCCGCGAGGACGACCTTTCCGCCCTCAATTTTTTCACCGTGCATCCCGTCAACCACCAGCGTTGGACGATCAACTGGAAATCGCTTCAGCGATGGGCGGTCCTGCGCTTCTATCTGCGGGCAAGACCGCTCTCGATCCTGATGCGTCGCACGAAGTTTCGGCAGTTTCCGGGCGTGATGAAGGTCTTCGGGCGCTACGTGCTCGGCTGGGGGACGACGTGAAGCCCGTCGCGCTCTTCCTCAATCCGCCCGGCGCGCGCGTCACCATGCGCGACGATATCTGCTCATCGTTCAGCAAGGTCGGCTACGCATGGCCGTCCATCGATTTCATCTGCCAGAGCGGCTATCTCGATCCGCACTTCGAACTGCGTCATCTGGACGCGTCCTCGCTGCGCTGGAGCGTCGAACGCACGCTGTCCGCCGTCGCCTCCATGCGTCCGTCGCTGATTTACGCGCTGGTGGGATCGGTGGCGCTCGGCGACGACCTCGCATTTGCGGAGCGGCTCACGCGCGTCACGGACGCCACACTCGTCATCGGTGGGGATTGGCCGCAGTTCCACGCGCGCGAAGCGCTCGAACGGCTTCCGAACGCGTTTGGCGCCGTCACCGACTTCACCGCGTCCGGGTTGTGCGACGCCGTTGTCCACGGATCGGCGGCGTCCGCCGGACTCGCCACGCGCACGCATGCCGCCGTTGAGCGAAAGCGCGGGCGGTTCGACTACCCCATGCCGCGGCACGACCTCTTCACGAACAACGCGTATCGAATGCCGTTTCTCACCCGGCCGTTCGCGTCGATTCTGACGGCCTACGGCTGCCCGTACGCGTGCACGTTTTGCAACTCGGGGTCCATCGGTTTCGCGCAGCGCGACGACGACGGGTTGTTCCGCGAACTGGACGAGCTTGAACGGCAGGGTTTTCGTTCGATCTACGTCAAGGATTTCTCGTTCAACGCGGATGCCCCACGCGCCAAACGACTGCTGGGCGAATGGCGTCGTCGCGGCTACCGGTTCACGTGGACGGGGTTTTTCCGCGGCGAGAAGATCGACGTCGAGCTCGCGGCGCTCCTGCGCGAGACCGGGTGCCGCATGGCTCAAATCGGCATCGAAACCGCGAACGACGCGGTGCTGGGCGCGAACAAGCCCGCGGCGAATCTCGATGCGGTCAACGAAGGCGTCGCGCGGCTGCGCGACGCGGGTGTCGCGTACGGCGCGCACTTCGTCTTCGGACTCCCCGGCGACGATGAGATCGGTTTTCGCCGAACGCTCCGATGGGCCAAGGGCGCCGGTCTCGCCTACGCGTCGTTTAATGCGTTCACTCCCCGACCCGGCACGGCGCTGGCGAAGGGGGTCGATTTTTTTGCGGGCGTGCCGACCGATTCGCGGGTCGGCATTCATACACGCTCCGCCCATCGGGACTTCTACCGCGATCCACGATCGTGGTGGTCCGCCATTCGCTCCTCGGTTCGTTCCGGGAGTCTCGTATCCCTCGCCGCCATCGTCGTTCGGCGTTTTCGCCGGAAAGGGGCAGACGCATGGGTCGCATCCTGAAGCACCTCAAATATCCTGTCCGATACCCGGGCATCATCCCCCGGGCGGCCGAGAACTATTTCCGGATGATGGTGCTGGGCCAGAAGCGCCTGCGCGCTGTCGAGTTCGCGGTCAATTACGTCTGCCAGTGCCAGTGCGCTCACTGCTCGGTCGAGTTCCTCGGCCAGAAGCGACGGCCGCTGCTGGACACCGCGCAGATTTCACGCGTTCTCGACGAGTTGCACGGCATGGGAGTGATGAACATCAATTTCACGGGCGGCGAGGCGATCCTTCGCCCCGACCTGCGGGAACTCGTCCTCGCGGCCCGGCCGAAATCGACCGTCGTATCGGTGGCGACCGCCGCCACGATGGTCGACGCAAAGATCGCCGACGACCTGCGCGATTGGGGCGTGCGAATCGTCACCATCTCGCTCGATTCGGCGGATGCGGAAACGCACGACCGTTCACGCCGGCATCCCGGCAGCTACGACAAGGTCATGAACGCGACGCGCCTCTTTCAGGAGCGCGACATCGACGTGTTCTGGTGCACGATCCTCACCGACGAGAACGCGATCAACGGCGACATGCTTCGCCTTGTGGACCAAGCCGAGGAATGGGGCGTGACGCTCACGATCAACTTCTCGTGCCCCGTTGGCGCGTGGCACGAGCAGCCGGTCGGCGTCGCGCCGGAACTCAAGGTCCTCCATCGCGAGCTGATGGAACGCGAGCATGTCCGGTGGGAGGGACACTCCAACTACCACAAGGAAGGCTGCCCCGCGGGGATTGAGAAGCTCTACATCAGCCCCTACGGCGAGGTGATGCCCTGCCCGTTCATCCACGTGACCTTCGGCAATGTGCTTCAGCGCCCGGTGAATGACATCTGGAACGAGATGACGGGCACCGAACCTTTCCACGAGGTCCAGGAGGGCTGTCCCGTCGCCGAGAATCCGACGTTTTTCGTTCAATACCTTTCGCCGCTCAAGACGGCGGAGATTCACCCCGTGTCGATCGAGCAGATCAGCACATCCCCGGCGCTTTGCGCCGATGGTGTGACGGAGACCGTGAGCGCATGAGCGGCATGGCCGAAACGGCGGGCGGACTGCACGACACGTGGCGGGCGAAGAACCTTCGCTACGCGTGGCGCTTTCGCAACCTGATCCCGAAGATGGCGCGTAACACGCTGCGAGCCCGTCGCGGCGAGCGCGTGCTGCGCGGCGTCGAATTCGCCGTGACCTATCACTGCAACTTCACGTGCAGCCATTGCCTTCGCGACAACCTGATCGGCGACCGCGAGGAACTCACCGCGGACCAGATTGTCGAAACCGCGCGCGCCATCGAGCGCCTCGGCGGCATCTTCATAAACTACACCGGCGGCGAGGCGCTGCTGCGGCCCGACCTGCCCGAGATCATCGAGCGCACCGCGTCGATTCGCGGGCTTTTCGTGAGCCTGGCCAGCAACGGATACATCCTGACCATGGACCGGCTGAGCGACCTGCGACGGCGCGGCCTGTCGATGATGACCATGTCGCTCGACGGCCCGACCGCCGCGATCCATGACGGATTCCGCAAGAAGACGGGGTCGTACGATCGTGTGCTCGCCGCGGTCGATAACGCGAAATCGCTCGGTATCGACGTGTGGCTCAACGCCGTGGTGCGAAGCGACCTCGCGCGGGAAGGGCATCTCGACGATCTCGCGAAGCTCGTGAAGGAACTCGGCTGCATGCTCACGCTCAACCTGCCCTACGCCGTCGGCGGTTGGGAAGGAAAGGACGTGCACCTCACTCCGGATGCTTACGAAGCGTACAAAAGGATGCTCCGGCACTCGTGGGTGCGATGGGAAGGTTCGTCGAACTGGGTGAGCGAGGGCTGTCCCGCCGGGATCGAGAAGCTCTACCTCACGCCCTACGGCGACGTGCTGCCCTGCGGCGCGGTCCACCGAAACTACGGAAACGTCGTCGTTCATGGACTCGAGGCGATCTATCACCGCATGGGCAGCGAGGCCGGATTCGGCACCTGCCGCAAGGGATGCCTCGCCGCCGAGGAACCGCATCGACTGGACGACCTGAAGAACACCGCCACGGTGCCGAAGACCGCGCGCGTCGAGTTTGTCTCCGTGCGTCCGCGCGCGGGCGCGGAGGCGTGACGTCGATGGAAGACCTCGTCGTTCTCGTTCAGCCCGAAACGAACATCCTCGATCGGGCGAAGACGCGGCCGACGCCGCCGCTGCCCCTGCTCGCCGCCGCGTCGCGCGTGGCGCGGCGGACGAAGGTCGCGCTGGTGGACGTGCGCTATGACCGTCGAGGGTGGCGAAAGATTCTGGCGGGGCATCTCGCGCGAAAACCGATCTGCGTCGGCGTGACGTCGGTAACCGGAAATCAGATCCTGTCCACGCTCGAGGTCGTTCGCTACGTGCGATCGGTCTCGGACGTTTCCGTGGTCTGGGGCGGGGTGCATGCGACGCTTTTCCCCGATCAGGTGCTCGGCGAGCCGTCCGTCGATTACGTCGTGCGCGGCGAGGGCGAGGACACCTTCGAAGAACTCGTCGCCGCGCTGTCTGCCGGGAAAGACGTGACGGGCATCCGCGGGCTCAGCCACCGGCGCGACGGGCAGATCGTTCACAACGAGGACCGCCCCTTCGTCAACCTCGACGACCTGCCCGAAGTGCCCTACGAGTTGATGGGCGAAGAGCCGTACTTCTACTCGCAAGGCAAGCCGACGCTCTACGTCGAGACCTCGCGCGGGTGCTTTTCGCGGTGCACGTATTGCTACGTGTCCGGCTTCCACCTGCGACGCTGGCGACCGCAGTCGGCGTCCCGGGTGCTCGAACGATTCGACGGCCTGCGCAGGCGTTGGCCCGTCATTCGCCATCTGTCGCTCGTCGACGACAACTACTTCGGCGAAGTGAAGCGCATGCGCGTCATCAGCGAGGGCCTGATCGAGCGCGGATCGCCGTGGTCGTATCAGGTGCAGGGTGCGCATATCCAGGTCGTGTCGCACCTCAAGATCGACGACTTTCGCCTGCTCGCGCGAAGCGGCTGCGAGCGTCTCGACATGGGTCTCGAATCGGCCTCCACTTCCATGCACAAAATCATTCGCAAACGCATCGATCTCGACGCGGTTCGAAACATGAACCGCATGCTCGGCGAGGTCGGCATCGTGCCGTGGTACAACATCATGGTGGGGTTCCCGGGCGAGACGACCGCCGACCTCGATGCGACACGCGACTACGTGATGCGGCTGCGGGACGAGAATCCCAAGGCGCTATTCTCGCCGTTCTACCGCGTGGTCCCCTACCCCGGCACGGAACTGTTCGCCACCGCGCTCGAAGCGGGTTTCGAACCGCCGCGATCGCTGGAAGGCTGGAAGAATTTCCACTCCGACGGCGCCGACGTGCCGTGGCAGACGCGACGCGGAAAGAAGCGGATCAGCCAGCTGTTTTTCTTGACGATGTTCTTCGATCGCAAGAGCGAGATCTACAACACCAACGCGATCGTGCGGCTGCTCGCACGCATCTATCGGCCCATCGCCGCCATGAGGCTTCGCCGCAACTGGATGCGCCTTATGCCCGAGTATTCGCTCTTCCGCCTCGTCTTCAACGCGTCCTGAACCTCACAGCGCCTTCATCCAGTTCCAGACCGTCCCGGGGTGAAGGTTGAAGATCAGGTTCGATTCGAGCCAGCACGAACTCGCGCACGAGTTGCAACCCTCAAGCAACGGCAGCGATGCGAACGCCGCGGCGAATCCGCCGTCGAAGATCGAGATGCCGTCGTGCGTGGCGCGGTGCCAACCGCAACCGTAGAGCGTGCCGTCGGCCGTGAGTTCACACGACGCGCGCGCCGCGACGCAGCGATATCGCGATGAGGATTCCGCGCTCGTGACATGTGTGTAATCGCGCCACGCCGCGAGTTCCTCGAGATACGCCATCGACGATCCCACCGGCGCTCCGCTCTTCTTCAGGTCGATGATTCGCCGGAGAGCGCGACGAAGGTCCGTCGGTTCGGGCATGAGATCGCCGACGTCATCGGGAGACGGATGAAAGCGTACGCCCTCATCGGTCTGCGTGTGAAGGAGGACGCAGTTGGCCATCGAGCCGTTCCGCCGCGCGCGATCGACGATCCAATCGATCTGATCCAGGTTCCGGCGACAGAGCACCGTGGTGGTCCAAAAGGCGATGCGCCGATCGCGAAATACGTCGACCGCCTCTCGCGATTCGCGCATTGAACGCTCGCCCCGCAGCGCGGTCCGCACCTCGTCGGGACCATCGAACGACAGCATGACGCGGTCGCACGCGGCGAGCGCGTCGGCGTAGCGCGCGGCGGCATACCCGCTCATCGCGACGCTGATAAAGAATCCCATCCGTTTGAGCATCGACACGATCTCGGGAAAATCGTCGCGCAGAAGCGGTTCGCCACCCGTCAGGTTGATGCGCCGCCCGCCGACCAGCCAGGCTTCCCGGGCGACGTCGCGCAGGACATCGAGCGTCAGTCGATCCGGTCGCGCCCGGTCGTACGAGCAATAGAGGCAATGATTCGGGCACCGGTATGTGAGCTGAAGATTCATCGTCAGCGGGGCGCGGTGCGTCTTTGACCATCGAAGGCGAAGCGTGTGTTCGAGAAAGTGGGCGTAGTCCGCGGCCTTCACGATCCATTCTCCGAGTCGGGCGCATCGCCGGCGAAAAAAATGAATTCGTGGTCTCCGGTGTAACCGAACCGCTCGAAGATCCACTCCCATCCGTCCACGGAAAACAGGCTCTCGCACGTGAGTTGCCAGGCGAGCAGGTTTGCTTTTTCGCGCTCGTCGCGCCAGGACTCCACGACAATGAATGCCGCGCCGCGCCCCACGCGTCGGATCTCCCGGAACGCCGTTTCCAGATCGCGGATACCGAGGTTGTGCAGAGTGTTGATCGACAGCACGAGATCGAAGGACGAATCGGAATACGGCAGATTCGTCGCGGTCCCCTCGTCGAGAAATTCCCGCACATGCTCCGGCGCGTGCTCGATCGCGTATCGCGAAATGTCGAGTCCTCGTACGACGAGACCCGGCACCGCGGTCGCGAGTTCGTTCAGCAGAAACGCCTTTCCGCAGCCGATGTCGAGCACCGCTTGCCCGGCGTGAAGACCGTAATGGTTGGCGATCCGCCGCGCGACGCCCTGCCACCGCCCGTCATCGCGAAACCCGCCGTAGCCGAACCTGCGGGCGCCGTCCCAGTAGTCGGCGTCGAAACGCTTGGCGACACGCGCGCACTCGGCCTTGTCGTGCACGGCCACGCGCTCGCGATAGTCGCGCCGCGTCTGCGTGTGAAGCGCCGTGATGAAGTCGAGACGTGCCATGTTTGGGCGATCCTACACGAATTCCGTGTGCGCATGCCCCGCGCCGCGGAAATCGACGAGCGTGGCGATCTTCGCGTCCTGCGCGCAGTGGTGGCGACAATCGACGCCGGGATTGTGCGACAGGATGCGACGATGGGTGCCGGTATCGCGCCACAGATCGACGAACGAGCGGTCGCGCAAGCTCCCGATCAGCCCGGACGTCGTGTACGCCTTGTCCTGACAGGTGTACACGTTGAGATCGGCGCCGATGGCGACCAGCCAGTGGACCATGGGGCATGTCGACTGCGTCGTATGGAACGCCGGCCCCTGCCCATGGGTTCCGATGCGATCGACGATCGCAAACCCGTCCGGCCCGAGATCGCGTTTTGCCCGATCGACCTGCTCACGAAGCACCCGGACGAATTCGTCCAGATACGCCGCGTTCGCTGCGTCGTCCCTGCTGACCACCGCCTCGGAGACCTTCACGTGCGCGACGCCGATGCGCTTCATCCGCGCGAGAAAGTCGTACAGCTCTCCGGCATTCTCCCGAGTCGCGACGAAGTTGATGCCGAGCTCGCACGAGGGACTCTTCGTCCGCGCGAACCGTTCGAGGTTCTCGCACACGTGGTCGAATACGCCAAGCCCGATGCGCCGGGTCTTTGCGTAGGTCGCGGGATCTCCCGCGTCCATGGAGACACGCACCCACGTTGCGCGGCGACCGAGAACATCGGCGATGTCGCCGCCGAGCGCGCTGCCGTTGGTGAGCAACGCGACGCTCACGCCGAGGCTCGCGAGCCGCTCCACCGCGTCGACGATGCGCGGATAGCAGAGCGGATCGCCGCCACCTGAGAACGTCACCGAGCGCACTCCGGCCTCGGCGAGTTCATCCAGCAGACATTCCATCCGCGGCCACGGAATCTCGTCGGGCTCGCGAAACAGCTCCGACATCGGGAGATCGGGGTTTCGATAACAGCAGTACGCGCAGTCGTGATTGCAGCGGTTCGTGGGTTTGAGACGCACGTGAATCGGCGGCGTGACGCGATCGGCCAGCCAGTCCCGCACCTTGTCCGGGAAGTGGAAAAACTTCAGGGCCGAATAGTGATTCACGCCGTCTCCGCCATCAATCGCCACGCCGAGCGGCCGCCGCGTCGAACTCCCGAAGCGCACGAAACACGCGCTCCAGTTCCTCGTCCGTACGGTCGGGTCCGCTGGGGAGTATAAGCCCGGTTTCCGCGAAACGCCGCGCGTTCGGCAACGGATTCATCACTTTCAGATGGGATATCCGGTCGAGCGGAGGGTCTAGCGGCTTCGCCTGAATCCCCCGCCGACGCAGGTGCCGGATCAATTCGTCACGGCGCTCGCACTCGGCTTCGATCCACATGGGCAACTCGCCGCGCTCCAGCTTGGGTCGGCGAAGGCAAACCGACGTCAGCCCTTTCATTTCGATCCGGTAACGACGATGGAGCGCCAACAGGGCTTCTTTCCGCAATTCGATCCGGTCGACCTGCGCGAGCGCCATGGCCGCCTGGACATCCGTGAGCCGGAAGTTGAACCCGAACAACGGAAAACGCCCGGTCGACACCTTCGTCGCGCCGTGATTGCGAATCCGCCGCATCGCTTCAGCCAACACGGGGTCGCTCGTCGCGCAGAAACCGCCCTCGCCCGTCACGATCAGCTTCGTCATGCTCATCGAAAAGCACCCGATTTCGCCGGTCGTCCCGAGATATTGCCCGGCGGCCTGCGAGCCCATCGCCTGTGCGGCGTCTTCGACCAATGAGATTCCGTGGGTTTTCGCGATCCCGGCGAGTTCCGTCATTTTCGCGGAGCGCCCGTTGGGATGCACCGCGATGATCGCGCGCGTTCGATCGGTGATGGCGCGGTTCACCGCGCGCGGGGCGATGGTCGAGCGACCGCCCGATTCGACATCCACGACGATCGGCGACGCCCCGGCAAGGAGCACCGCATTGGCCGTCGCCACGAAGGTGTATCCCGGCACGATCACCTCGTCGCCACGCCCGACGCCGAGCGCGAGCAGGGCCGTCGTCAGAGCCGCCGCGCCGCTGCCGACCGCCACGACGTGGGGGACGCCGAGCCATGTCGCGAGCGCCGATTCAAGCCTTGCGACGATAGGCCCCGTGGATACATGACGCGAAAGGACGGCATCCCGCGCTGCGTCCGCGACCTCGCGTCCCAGATCGATCCACCACCAGGGAATTGTGCGCCGAATGCCGACCGTCATGTCGCCAGCCGCGAAGCACCCCACACGCCGTCTCCGCGCAGCCGTCGATGGAGCCGTTCACGCACGTACAGCCGCGCGATGTCGCGAATCACGCCGACAAGATTCGCCCAGCGAAACGCCTTGGTGCGTTTTCGCGGATCGAAGCGATCCAGGGCGCCGACTTCGACGAATGGCGTACCGCGATCAAGCAGACGCACGAGCATCGCGGCCTGAAACGCGTAACTCGACGAACCGTCGACGGCCTCGCGCGCGAGGTGCGTCGGCATGAGGACCGAGTGGTTGAAGTACCGAAGGCGGTATCCGAAGAGTGCGCTCATGATGAACGTGAACATCCGGGAGATCACGCGGCGAAACGCGGAGCGCTCCCGCGTATTGACGGTAAAGGGAATGACAATTCCAGACCCTTCAGCCGCGCCGAAAATGATGTCGAGCGACGACTCGGTCATGTCGTTGCAGCCGTTCGCGCGCATCACGTAGTTCATCGACGCCAACTGAAGTCCCGTCCGAAACGCGCCGCCGAGACCGCTCGGCGAAGCGTGGTGGACCGCGCGCACACCGGGAAGCCGATGCGCCAGTTCGTCGATCACGACGCCGGTGCGGTCGGAACTCCCGTCGTTCACGACGATGATCTCGACATCGTCGAACCATCGCGACGCCGCGTCGCGGGCGGTCTCCACCGCCGCCCCGACGTTCGATTCCTCGTTGAACGCGGGTACGATGATCGAAATCGACGTTCTCGCCGTGTTCATCATGCTTTCACCGGCCGTGCGTCGGTCGCGATCCGGGCGATTCGTTCCGCGACGGACTCGGCGTCGAGGCCGTGCCTCGCACGCAGACATGGACCCGACCCGATCCCAAGGTTCGCCTCATCCGGCATCGAGAAACGAACGACGCGGCACGATATGCCCGACTCGGCAACGATCTGACTGACAATGGCGTGAAGCCCTCCATACGGGCCGTGTTCCTCGATCGTTGCGATGATGGCGTGCGTCGACGCGATTGCGGCGACGGCATCCCGGTCGATCGGCTTCGGCGTCGGCGCGCTGAAACACGAGACCGAAATCCCTCGCTCGGAGAGTCGCTCACACGCACCCAAGGCCGTCTTCACCATGTGTCCGGTCCCGATCAACGCGATCTTCTCTCCCTCGCGAATGCGAATCAGTCCGCCGATTCGAAGCGCCTCGGGAGTCCGTTCGTGCACGCTCGGCTCGCCCGACTTCGCGAGTCGAAGATACGCCGGTCCGTCATGCGTGGCGATGGCGTGCATCAGGGACTCGACCTCGAACGGGTCGCCGGGGGCGAGCACGGTCATTCCCGGCAAAGCGGACATCGCCCCCACGTCGTGCAGCGAGTAGTGCGTCGGACCTTCCGCGCCATAGGTCACACCCGCGCCGACGCCGACGATCAGAACGGGCAAATGGTGCAGACAGATATCGATGCGGATCTGCTCCAGACACCTGGCGGTGACGAACGGTACGATGCCGTAAAGCACGGGGCGAAAGCCCTCCGACGCCATGCCCGCTGCGAAGCCGATCGCGGCCTGCTCCGAAACGCCGACGTTTAGGAATTGGCCGGGTCGCTCCGCACGGAATTCGTCGAACACGCGAAAGCCGGTATCCGCGGATAGCAGGACCCAGCGCGGATCGGCCGCGGCCAGTCGCTCAAATGCGCGGACGAACGCGGTCCTCACGACGATTTATCCTTATCCATTCGGAGCGCGTCCAACATGGCGGGGGTGATCGAAAAGTAATGTGATTCCAGCCGATCCTCGAGCTCGGGCACTCCACGACCTTTGATCGTGCGCGCGATAACCACCCTCGGCGAATCGTCGGCGTTCGCCTCGAACGCGGACGTGAGCGCGGCGTGGTCGTGGCCATCGCACTGTGTCACGGTCCATGCCGCCGCCTCGAACGCGCGATGGATGAAATCGCCCGGCAGCACGTTCGCGACGCGGTCGTACCCCTGCCAACCGTTGGCGTCCACGACGGCGACCAGATTCGCCATGCGCATCCGTCCCGCCAGCGCCGCGGCCTCCCAGACCGTGCCTTCCCCACACTCCCCGTCACCGAGCACGACGAAGACGCGGCCCGATTCCCCCCGCCTCGTCATCGCCCACGCGATCCCCGCTCCCACGGCGAGACCGTGACCCAGCGATCCCGTCGTCCACTCGATGCCGGGCGCGGTGCCGACCGTCGGATGGCCGGGCAAGCCCGCGTCTTTCATGTAGTTTTCGAGCTGCCGGGCCGGAATCGTCCCGCGAAGAGCGAGCGCGGCATAAAGCGCCGACACGCCATGCCCTTTGCTCAGGATCAACCGATCGCCTCCGACGTTTCCGACACCGGTCATGACGGCGAATTGCAGAACGGCGACGATATCCGCGATCGAGAGCGCCGATCCGACGTTGGGACCGATGCGGTGCATCTCGAGGATGCGATCCCGAATGAACTTCGCCGCATCGCGAGAATTCGACGTCACAGGGGCTCTCCCGCCTCAACCGCGCCAGGTCGGTCCGGTTGCGCGGACTGACGCAGCACCTCGTCGACATCGACCGCGAACTGACCGGCGGACGATGCGATCAGAATCTCGCCGTCGTTCAACGATCGGGTGACGGCCCGGACTCTCGTTCCGATTCGGATCCGGGCCAGGAATTCCAGTCGTTCCGACCGATGGAACGCCAGGGTTCCGTCCAGAAAACTCGGAACGATGAGAAGATCACGCGCGGAATCGTGATAAGCGGAGCGCGGGTAGCGATCGGTTTCGACGGAGTCGATCGTCTCCAGCGAATCATACGACACCTTTTCCACGCGATGCCGCGAATAATAGCTGATATAGAAATAGGACCGATCCGTCTGCGTGATATAGGAAACCACGTCGTCGATGTATCGTTCCCGCAGGACCCGACCATCCAGATCCGTCTTCGTCAACTTTCCTCGAAGCGGGCGCAGACTCGCCTTGTTCGAGCCCAAGAATACGATGGAATTCCCATCCGGAGACCAGATGCAGTCGGTGTTTCGATTTCCGACTTCGATCGCCTTGGCGCTGCGTTGTTCCAGATCGAAATAGACGACGCCGGACGCCTCGTCGAACTGAGCCAGGAATTTCGTCGGATTCCCGGCCGGAAAACCACGAATGTTCCCGCCGGCGAACGTGGGATTCATTCGCCGAAACTCCGGCTCGAACGATGCCACGAACTCCGGTTGCGCATCCGCCGTTCGCATCAACCAAAGCTTGGGACCCGAAAAGAACCAGTAAGCGCGCCGGCCCGCATCCCAAACGGCTTCGTCCGACGGTCGATACGTTTCCGACCGACAGGCGTCCGATCGGCCGGCCCGATAAGCACAAAAGTCCGCAATGTGGTGATAAAAGCGCCAACCATTGCCCGCGCCGTCGTCGATGAAAAAATTGATATCCTGTCGGTCGAAGGAAGCGAGTTGCCGTACGCCCGGCTGCGAAGCGATCTCGGCGGCCGCCTCGGGGTGGGACGCCGAATACGAATGAATGCTCAACGTCCCGATCACGCCCAGACCCGCGATGATCGAGAGGTGCGCCCACCTCGGCGCCGGTGACGAGCGCGCGTTTTCGAGAATCCGGTGAAGTCCCAATGCGGTGGCCAGCAGCAGGGCCACGACGGACATCAGCGACCAAGAGAACTCGTGAAAACATCCATGCGACACGAGGAATGCGGCGAGACAGATGGCGCCGTCGATCATCCACCCGGCGCCACTGCGAATCAGCCGTCCCGAAATCAGGAGCGAAACGGCGACGACGGGAAACACGATTTCGACCCCGGGAAAGAATCGCCGCAGCCACGAGGCGATCGCGATGACGGGCCCCCACGCCAGAACGATCATCACGACGAACGGAAGTACGACTTTCCAACCGTCGCGCGTGGAGAAGCAACTCGCGGCGAAGAACACGCAGGCGACGGCCAGAGCGCCGCAAAGCACCCGGGCGTAAGGATACTTGATCGCGACGAGTCCGAGGTAGCACGGCAAAACCGGGACGACCCAGAGCAGCAACGTGAGCGAGAGGCGGGTCAGCCTTCGCTTTCCGTCCCCCGTCAACACGCGTCCCCCGAGGCGAATCGGAACCGGTCGCCTCGACAAATCTCAGATGAAATCATCGTGCGCCAATGGATTCTGAAGTCGCCAGAGGTACCGGTTCGATGCGTGCATCCGGCAGACGTCGCGGCAGCGCGCGAGGTCCAGTCGATTCTCGACAAAATCCACAACGTTCTTTCGTCGATCGGACTCCCAGATCGCGGACATCGACTGGCTGTTCAGGTCGCCGACGAAAAAGTCGTTGTCCCCCGCGAACACGTTGCACTCCCACACCCGTCCGTCCGCGCCGACGAAGTTCAGGAAGTGTGTTCCGTGGCACTGGGCGTAGGGTTTCTCGCGTCCGGTCTGACGAGCCGATTCGATGCGGGCGATGACGGAAAAGGATTCGGTCGCGAGCGGCGCGATCCGCGCCGCGAGTTCTTCGAACACTTCGAGGTCGGTCGCGATTCCTCGCATGGACTTCGGATGTTCGGAGTAAGGTTTGAGACTGAAATAATCCGCGCCCGACTCGCGCGCGCGAAGGACGAAACGTTCAACGTCGTGCGGTCTCTGGTCGAGCAGGACGAGTTGGACTCCGATCGTCACGGCCAGTTCGAGCGACCGCTTTCGCGCGACGGCCGCCTCGAAGTTCGCCATGACCTTCGCGAAGTCCGACGGCCGCGTCCGGTGCATTCGGGCGTATTCGAGCGGATGTGAACCGTTGATCGAAAATCGGATCCACTTCAGGTCGTCGATCAATCCGATCCCCGCGTCGCGCAGGCGGCGGCCGTTCGTCGTCACCGACGCGCTCATGCGCTTCGACGCCCGCTCGATCAGTTCCGCCGCGTTCGGGTGCAGAACCGGCTCGCCGTGCCCGCTGAACATGATCGAACGGTTTCCCATCGATGCGAGTTCGTCGATCGTGCGGGATGCGAGGTCACGATCCATGAATCGGGCCGGTTTGTTGACGAGGTGTTCCACCCCGCAAAACCGACACGCGTGGTTGCAGGCCGTCGTCAGTTCGAATTCGGTGTAGATCGGCGCGGGCGTCCGACCCGTCCGGAGCCACTCGGCGACGCGCTCCGGGAACAGGCTCAGGCGCTGCGCGTCGAAAGCGGTGTCGAATGACGGGCCCTGTTCCGGTCGAGCGTCCGCCGGGACCGGCGCGGTCGCGTCGCGCGACGACATCACTCGACCTCCCGGATTTCGACGGACGTATGGCCGAACTCCTGAAAGCGGTTCGTCTTGATCTTGACATCGCACGGGTGGCACGAACCGAAGGCGTCGCAAGGCGCGAACGCATCGGACAGTCGAAGATCCGCATCGAGAATGTGACCGCGCGGATTGCGCCGGGCGTACAGATCCGCGTGACAACGATACACGTCGCCGTTCGGATCAATCAACAGCTCGGACGGCCGGCAGCGCACGGAACGCCGTTCGCCGGTCATGGCGTCCGCATATCGATAGGTTCCGAGTGTCCGCCCGCGATGCGACCCGAGAAATTCCTTCGTGCGGATATCGATGGCCATCTTCGCGCATGTCTCGTAAGCGCGCCGATTCGCGTCGGCATGCGCCGGATGGTCGATCACATAGACGCCGACCGGAAATCCGGCATCGATCAGCGTTCGCACCGACGAGAGCAAGTCGTCCAACCGGCTCTGCGTGGGGTGGTAAGACACCCGGATGGAGGCGTACGGGGCCCTGCGCCGGAGGCGATCGGCGGGCACGGTCTTCACGAATCGGCGCACATCGAAGGACAGATTCGTCAGGATGTCGATGTGCAGGTCGTCACGAAGACCGAGAATGATTTCCAGAAAATCGGGATGCAAGCTCGGCTCGCCGCCTTGAAGCGTGACCGGAAGATCGTCCGGCAGCCGCAGTCGGTTGAGTCCCTCGACCCACTGCGAGCCCGTCAGTCCGAATGTGCCTTTCCACAGCCTGACGCGGGATTTGCCGACCGTGTTGATGCAGTAGAAGCAGCTCTTGTTGCAATCGAGCGTCAGAAACACGCCGACGTAGTTGAACCGCGCGGGCAATACCTCGGGGGTCAATTCGCCAGGCGTATCGCGATGGGCGAGAGGCGACGCCATCAATCTCCCGACTCCGCGCCCGCGACGGACGCGCCGAGTCCAAATGCGTGCCGGGATGATTCCGACTCCCCGATGCCCAATTGGTTCAGCAGGCGCCGCGTGTAGGCGATCCCCCTTTCGCGGTCGGCCCGATCGGGCGCCCATTTTGCGTACTGGGTCGACATCCCTTCGACGAAGGGACCGTTGGCGATCTCATGCGTGATGAAATCATCCGACAACGGAATGATCGCGTGGTGACGGGCGGACTCGAACCGGATGGCGTGCGTCGAGCCCGCATCCAACCGAATCGACCACGCGACGGCGCCCCGATCGTCGAATCCGATCGCGATGCCGCGTCCGGACACGGCGCGAACGCTCTCGACGCGATCCGAATGCCGATGCGGCGGATGATAAACATCGCGCGAAAAGACGATCACCATCTCCTGCAGGGGATCGCTCACGTGATCGTGAAGGCACCATCGCACATCCAGACCGACGTGATCCCGCGCGATCTCCCGGAGCCGATCGATGACCGCGGAATCGATCCGGGCGGGATAGTTCGTGCATCGGAGCACGAGCGATCGCTCGTCGCGGCGTTCGATCCTGAAGTCGTTCGTTTCGGCTC
Organism: Deltaproteobacteria bacterium; assembly: GCA_020845895.1. NCBI lineage: Bacteria > Pseudomonadati > Myxococcota > Myxococcia > Deltaproteobacteria bacterium. The sequence goes on from JADLEX010000040.1 coordinate 21,067, forward strand.
CGCGCGCGCCGGAACCCGGCGTCGAGCCCGCGGCGGCAAGCGCATCGATGGCGGATGCGTGCCCGCGAAAGTCATCGGAATGATCGGTTGCCAAGACCAAAGCGGACCCCAGCGAGCGGCCTGTGCCCGTCGCACCCGGATGCGCGGAGTCGAATCCGTCGATAGGAAATTCATTAACAGATTGGGGGTGGTCCTTCAACGCCATCGGCCTCCTTCGTACCGTCGGTCACACAGGACCGCCGCGTCGGGAGTCTCTGCATACGCGATTTGACGCGCTCGCGGGAGCGCCCGAAGATACATCGATGCGGTTTCGGATCATGGTGTTCGCGCTCGTCGCGATGGTCGGATGCGGACGATCGCCGGCTACGGACGACGCGCCGATCGACTTCGATCGCTCGTTCGCGCGGGCGTTGCGAACGAGTGTCCCCGCATATCCGGGCGCGGACGTCGAGATCGCACTCGCGTTGGTCGGGAATGATGGATCGCCGATGAGCCTGGACGCACCCGTTCGCATCGGGTGCCGCGGAGCGAACCCGCGTGGTGACGGGCAGCCCGTGCGCAGGGGCCGATACCGTTTCTGGGTCGAGCCCCGGCTCGACGCACGTCGGGCGACCTGCGCCATATCGCTCGGGTCTCGGGTCTTTCCCAAAGCCGTGGGATTCGACATCGTCGCTCCCTGCGCGCGTGAAACGGAGGAGATCGATCGCACCCGGGCGGACGCGATCGCCCGGCGCTACGCCCCCGTCTTTTACCAGGACGTCGGCCGTTCGCCGCGCGCGGACTTTCTGGCGGCCATCGATTTCGACGACAACCTGGACGCGCGCGACAACCGCGAGAATCTCGACGCTTGGCCGCTCGTGGGGACGGTGTATTATTCGGTCGTCGAGACATCGACGCACGTCTTCGTCGTCTATGCCGTCTTCCATCCCGTCAACTACGGATTCCTGCTCGACGGAACGTCGGAGTTCACGGAAAACAACATGACCGGCCTGCTCGTCGTGGCGGACCGTTCCGCACCCGACCGCCCGCCGATTTTCGTCGAGACTTACGTCGACGGGCAGTTTCTCCAGTATTCGGGTGACGCGCGAATCCTTCCGCGCTCCGAAAATATCGATGGCGTTGTCCCGTTCGAGGACCGAACGCATCCTCGGGTGTTCCTCGAAGCCGGCCGGCACGGCTGCCTGATTTCCTCCGATATCGTGATCGGCGAATTCACGGGCGAGCCAGGCGGCAACTTTCTCGGCGGTGACGGCGTGGTGTATCGGGCGGCGGACGAAGCCCGCGAACCGGAAAGCCCGAACGACCGCAACGCGTCGTATCGTCTCGTTTCGACGTTCGACACGCTTTGGAAAATGCGCGGGGCCGGGGAGCGAAGCCCGTTGTTCGTGGACACGTTTCGCATGGAGACCGGATGCGAATATCCCGAGCGGTTCGCGAGTTCCGGCGGCGTTCGACGCGGCGGGCGGCCGCCATGGGCGTGGGACGACACGGACGACGAGGACGTGCGGATCGGCGAATGGTTCCTGTGGCCCGCGTGGGTCACGCAGAGCCACGTTCAGATGCCGCAGCCCTTCGACTTGCAGTACGTCAGCAATCCGTGTCTCGGGGTCGGCGACTGATCGACCCGCGAGCCGGACAGCGCGAACGGTCACGAACGCGCGAGGAACCTTCGGAAAAGGTCCGGCCCGCTCGGAATCACGAGCCCCGTCGCAGCGGCGTCGAATTCATTGTAACCGCGCCCCGTCGCGTCGCCGACGTCCGTCGATCCCGCGAGCACGTACGGCACCGGCGAATTGGTGTGCGTACGCAGGGCGAGCGGCGTGGGGTGATCGGGCAAGATCAAGAGTCGATACGACGGCTGCGTCCGCAGGTAATCGAGCATCGGCGCGACGACATTCGTGTCGAAGTCTTCGATCGCCTGTTTTTTCAATTCAGGCTTGCCGACGTGGCCGCACTCGTCCGGCGCTTCGACGTGGACGAAGACGAAGTCGCCGCCCGACTCCAGAAACTCGACCGCGGCCGCGACCTTTCCCGCGTAGTTCGTGTCGAGCCAACCCGTCGCGCCCTCGACGTGAAGGACCTTGAGCCCGAGATAAACCCCGATCCCGCGCACCAAATCGACCGCCGACACCACCGCACCGTCGAGCCCGTATTGCTCGCGCATCGTGGGAATCGTCGGGGCCTTTCCCTGCCCCCAAAACCAGATCTGCGTGACCGGCGTCTTGAGCCGGGTGTTTTCGGGCAGATTCGCGAATACGTCGCGCGACCGTTCCATCAGCGAGTTGAGGAGATCGGCTCCGGTGCCGCGCGGCAGGTGACCGTCAATGCGCTCGCCCATGATGTCGTGCGGCGCGCGCGTCTTCAGCGAATCGTCGAATCCCCGTGCAACGCCGAGATGCCGATAACCGACTCCCGGGTAAAACTTGACCCCGTCGCCCGCGAACGCGTCGTTGAGCGCCTCAATCAGCGGGCGGGCGTCGTCCGACGAAATGTGCCCGGCGGAGTAGTCGTCCATCACGAGCGCGCCGCCCTCGGCTTGTCGCAGCGTGACGAGATTCGTGCGCAGGGCGGTTTCGTCGGGCGCAAGGCGCACGCCGATGCTGGCCGCCTCGAGCGGCGCGCGGCCCGAGTACACCCGCTCCGGCGCGTAACCGATGGCGGAGAGATTGGCGACGTCGGAACCCGGCGACATGCCGGGCGGAATCGTATTCACGAGTCCAAGTTCGCCGCGCCTCGCCAGCGCATCCATCACCGGCGTATTCGCCGCCTGCATCACGGTCAGGCCGCCGAACGCCTCGTGCGGCTCGTCGGCCATGCCGTCGCCCAGCAAAACCACGTACTTCGTCATGTCAGACCCAGCGCGCGAACGACCGATTCTTCGTCCGCGTCGATTTTGATCGGTGGTTCGCTCACGGCGATGGCGCGATCGGGATCCTTGAGTCCGTGCCCCGTCAGCGTGCACACGATGGTTTCCCCCCCGGAGAGGTCGAGTCGGTCGGCGTATTTGAGCAAACCCGCGACGGACGCCGCAGACGCCGGTTCACAGAAGATGCCGTCCTCCGCCGCGAGGCGTCGATATGCGGCGAGAATCTCGTCGTCGGTCACCATGTCGATCGTACCGCCCGACTCGTCGCGCGCGGCGACGGCCTGTTTCCAACTCGCCGGGTTGCCGATGCGGATCGCCGTCGCGATCGTCTCGGGATTCGCGACCGGATGCCCAAGCACGATGGGCGCGGACCCGGCTGCCTGAAAGCCCATCATCTTCGGTCGCTCGCCGACCAGCCCGCGCTCGAACCACTGCGTGTAGCCGAGCCAATACGCGGTGATGTTGCCCGCGTTGCCCACCGGCAGAAAGTGGTAATCCGGCGCGCGCCCGCCGAGCGCCTCGATGATTTCGAAACTCGCCGTCTTCTGGCCCTGGATTCGATGCGGGTTGATCGAATTGACCAGCGTGACGGGATACTTCTCGCTGACCTCGACCACGAGACGCAATGCGTCGTCAAAGTTGCCCTGCACCTGCAGCACCGTCGCGCCGTGCATCATCGCCTGCGAGAGTTTACCGAGCGCGATCTTGCCGTCGGGGATGAGAACGTACGACCGCATGCCCGCGCGCGACGCGTAGGCTGCCGCCGATGCCGACGTGTTGCCCGTGCTGGCACAGATCACGGCGCGCGCGCCGGATTCCTTCGCCTTGCTGATCGCCATCGTCATCCCGCGGTCCTTGAACGACCCGGTGGGATTGAGCCCCTCGAACTTACAGAGGACGCGCACGCCGCGCCCGACCGCCGCCGCGATCGACGGCGCGGGAATGAGCGGCGTATTGCCTTCGAACAGCGTGACGACATCTTCGTCGCGCGCGACATCGAGCCACTCGCGGTAGGCGCGGATGAGACCGGGCCACGCGTGATGCGACGGTTTCACGGAACCTCCCGAAGAACTTTCATAACGACCGTGGGGCGCGTCACGTGGGGCGACGCATCGATTTCCGCGATGGACTCGCGTATCGCTCCCGTCGTCGCCTCGTGCGTGAGAATGATGACCGGCACCGCCTCGTGGCGATCGCGCCCGTGCTGCACCACCTGGGCAATGCTGATGCCGTGCTGCGCCAGGTGCGTCGCGATATTCGCGAGCACGCCCGGGCGGTCGAGCGCGGTGAAACGCAGATAATACTCGGCCGGAATCTCGTCCTGGGGCAGGATGTCGGCGCGCGCGCGGCTTTCTTCCGGCACGCCCGTCGGAAACTCGTCGCACGGGGCGGTACTCGTGGCAACGCGCGCGATTTCGATCATGTCCGCGACGACCGCATTTGCGGTCGGCATCTGTCCCGCCCCCGCGCCGGTCATGACGAGCGGGCCGACATGCTCGCCGTCGATCAGCACGGCGTTGACCGCGCCGTGCACCTGCCCGATCACCGAGGACGAGGGTACGAGCGTGGGATCGACCGAAAGCCCGATCCGGTCCGCTTCGTCCCGGCGCGCCACGGCGAGCAGCTTGATCGTCATCCCCATCTCGTCGGCGTAAGCGATGTCTTCCGTCGCGATCGCCTCGATCCCCTGCGCACGCACATCTGACGCGGACACCCGAACGCCCCACGCCAGCATCGCCAGGAGCGTGAGCTTATGCGCCGAATCCATGCCGTTCACGTCGAGCGTAGGATCGACCTCGGCGAAACCCCGCCGCTGCGCCTCGGCAAGCGTCTCGGCGAGCGGCGCACGCCGTTGCGTCATCTCGGTGAGAATGAAATTGCACGTGCCGTTCACGATACCGACGACTCGCCGGATGTTTTCCGACGCGAAACCCGTCTTCAGAAGTTGAATGATCGGCACGCCGCCGCAAACGCTGGCTTCGAATCCGATCTTTCGTCCGGTCCGCGTGGCTGCGGCGAAGATTTCGTCTCCGCATTCCGACAGCAGAGCTTTGTTGGCGGTGACGACGTTCTTGCCGGTCTCGAACGCGCGCAGGAGCACGCGACGCGGAATCTCCACGCCGCCCATAAGTTCAACGAGCAAATCCACATCCGAAGCCGCCGCGACCGCTTCGGGGTCGGTTGTGCCCCGCGATGCGTCCATGCCGAGCTCGGCCCACTTTTCCGGCGAACGCGACGCGAATCGCGTGATTTGAAAGGACGTTCCCGTTCGGCGTTCGAGTTCCGCCGTGTGGTTTCGCAGGATGTGCAGAACGCCGGAGCCGACCGTTCCGAGGCCAATCAATCCGACGCGGATGGTTCTCATGGGTACAGCTCCGAGGGTGGCCTGATGCGGTCAGGATACGGCTGAGAGGTCGACCTGTCGGTCGGCCAGGTAGCTGGAACGCACCAGCGGGCCCGACGCGACGAAGCGAAATCCGAGCGAGCGGGCGTGATCGCGGAACTCGTCGAATTCGGCGGGCGTGACGTAGCGGTGCACCGGTTGGTTGCTCTCGCGCGGGCGTAGATATTGACCGATGGTCAGCGCACGAACGCCGTTCGCGTAAAGGTCGGCAAGCGTCGCGTGCACTTCGTCGTTGGTTTCGCCGAGTCCGACCATGATGCCACTCTTCACGAGCGCGTCGGGGCGGCGAGCGGCCATCGAAGAGAGCACGGCGAGCGAACGGTCGTACTCGGCTTGTGGGCGAACCTTGCGCTGCAACCGCCGGACGGTTTCGATGTTGTGATTGAAGATGTCGTACGGCGAACCCGCGACGATCTCGAGCAATTCGGGCCGCGCATGGAAATCCGGCGTGAGAATCTCGACGATGATGGATGCGTCGCGCGACTTGAGTTCACGAACGCACGCCGCGAAATGCGCCGCCCCTTCGTCGGGCAAATCATCGCGCGCCACCGACGTGATGACCACATGCCGCAACCCGACCTCCACGATCATGTCGGCGAGACGGCGCGGCTCCTCGAGGTTCAGTTCGCCCGGGCGATCCCGCACGATGGCGCAAAACGAGCAATTGCGCGTGCAGATGTCACCCATAATCATCACGGTCGCCGTCGGACGTTGAAAGCACTCGCCGATATTCGGGCACTTCGCCGATTCGCACACGGTATGCAGACCGGCTTGACGCAGCCGCACCTTCAGGTCGTGGGCCGCGCCCAGCGATCGGATATGCGGTTTCGCCCATTCGGGCAGGCGATGCGGGTGGTGTTTGACCATGCTAGCCGATCGTTCCGAATTCGAGACGGTCTCCAAAACGGTGGCGGAGGATTCGCTCCACGGCGGGGTCGGCGCGAAGATCCGTCCGCTTGCCCCACCACGTCCGCGCCGCGTTTCGGGCCTGTTCCAACGTGTCCACGTCGCGCGCCAGACTGGCGAAACGAAGTCTCGGCAAGCCGTGCTGGCGAGCACCCAACATATCGCCGGGCCCCCGGATTGCCAAGTCCTCATCGGCGATGCGAAAGCCATCGTCGCAGTCGACGAGCGTCTGGAGCCGACGTTTCGCGGTCTCGGTCAGCGGACCGCGACTGCACAGAACGCACAGGCCCGGGCGGTCGGACCGCCACACCCGGCCGCGGATCTGATGCAAGGAGGAGAGGCCGAAACGCTGCGCATCCTCGATCAGCACCGCGCCGGCCTCGGCCACGTCCACACCGACCTCGATCACGGTCGTCGCGACGAGCACCCGCGTTCGCCCCTCCGCGAAGTCCCGCAGCGCCCGCTCCTTGTCGACACCGGACATTTGCCCGTGGAGGAGGCCGATCGGAATACCGGCGAATCGCATCTCGGCCTCTTTTCGGAAGAATCCCACCGCGTTCGCGATGTCGGACGCCTCCGATTCTTCCACGGCGGGAAAGACAACAAATACGCGATCGCCGCGCGCCAGGGTCGGCGCAAGAAGCCCGAAGGCGCGATCACGTTCGTCTTCGACCCACACCGTCTCGCCGCCTTGGCGCCCCGGCGGTCGCTCGCGGATCACGCCCAGATCGAGGTCGCCGAAAGCCGTGTGCGCGAGAGAGCGCGGGATCGGCGTGGCGGACATGACGAGCACGTGCGGCGTCAGCGCCTTGTCCGAAAGGCGCGCGCGCTGACCGACCCCGAAACGGTGCTGCTCGTCCACGACCACGAAGCCCAGGCGATCGAATTTCGCGCGCGCTCCCAGCAGGGCGTGCGTTCCAAACGCGAGGCCGATTTCGCCCCCGGCCAGTCGCCGGGCGCTTTCACGCACGACGTCCGAAGCTTCGCCGAGGAATAGACCCACGCCCACGCCGAGACGCTCGAAAATCGGCGACCACCGCTCGTATTGCTGCCTCGCCAGCACTTCGGTCGGCGCCATGAGCGCAGCCTGATATCCGCTCTCGATCACGCGCGCCGCCGCGAGAATCGCGACGATGGTCTTTCCACATCCCACGTCGCCCATGAGCAGGCGATGCATCGGTCGGTCGGCGGATAGATCCGCGTGGATGGTCGCGAGCGCCTCGGCCTGCGCCGGCGTCAGGGCGAACCCGACATCATGCAAAATCGCGTCGGCCAGCGACGATTTCATCGGAAGCCGCGCCGTTTTTCCGATTTCCGAATTTTTTCGGCGCAGCAGCAAACCGAGTTGCAGAAAAAACAGCTCGTCGAAGATCAATCGGCGGTATGCAGTCGTGTTCCGACTTGCCAGCGCGAGCGGGTCCGTCTCGTCGGAAGGTCGGTGAATCGCGCGCAGTGCGTCGGCGAGGGTCGGCAGGTCAAGGCCGAGTTCGTCGCGCGGCAACGCGTCAATCAATCGATCCTCCACGAGGTCGATGGCCTGGAGAACCCACTCCGCCAGCCGTTTCGCGGAAACGCCCTCGATTTCGGGATACTTCGGAAGATACTTGGGATACGACGCGTCCGGATCGTCGAGAAACACGACGTCGGGATGGGAGAACGCGAGCTCATCGCGATGCGTTCGCACGATCCCCGACAGCAACATCCGGCGGCCGTCGCGAAAGCTCGATCTCAGTCCCTTCGCCGTCGCGCCGAAAAAATGCGCGCGAATCTCGCCGCTGTCATCCATGATGGTGACCTTGCCGAATGCGCCGCGTCCGCCCCAGCCGCGCGACGAAACAGCGCTCGTGGCCGTTCCGATCACATGAGCGGGTTCGCCGTCGCGAAGCACCGCGATCGGTGTGATGCGGGTTCGATCGACATAGCCGTGGGGAACGATCGTGATGAGGTCTTCGACGCGCTCGTATCCGGCGGCGGCGAGTCGCTTCGCGACGGCGGGTCCCACGCCGTGAAGACGTGTCAGCTCCATGTCCGGCAAACCCGGTCGGGGGCGGTCAGTGCCTTCGGCCGCGACGACGCCGTCGCTGCGCGTCGTTCTTTTCGTCGCGCTGGAATTTCAGTTCGTCGCGCGGCTCGCCGCCCGGGGCCCCTGCATCACCTTGCGGCGCCGGTGCGTTTTGGGGTCGCTGTGCTTGCGGGGGCGGTCCCCCCTGCGGTCGTTGGGGCGGCGGAGGGCCTTGTGGACGATTCGAGGGTGGTCCGCCCTGCGTCCGTTGCGGCTGCGGTCCCGCTTGCGGCTTCTGGGGATGGGGACCGCCCTGCGGACGGTTCTGCTGCGGCGCGTTCGGGCCGCCACCGGGACGATCGGAACGGGGTTTCTGACCGTGCTGCGGCTGGGGACGCCGATTTCGGTCGCCGTCGAAACGCCGTTGCTCGTCCTGAACCGGCGGCTTGGGTTGGTGGCGACGCGATTCGGCCTCGCGGCGTCGCTTTTCTTCCTCTTCCTGGCGACGCACCTCTCGCATCTCCGCCTCGACCAGATCGGCGGTGAGCGCCGGGGGCGGCGGCATTTCGATGCGATCCGCGGTGACCGCGTTGTCGGTCTCGATCAGGCTCTCGATGCGATTCAGAAGCTTTTCGGTATCGCCCAGGACCTGCTCCTGAGCCTCCTGGTCCGCGGAATCGAATCCGTCGAAGTCGTGAAGAATCTCGGTCAGCGCGACCTCGACGGGAATGCGCAGGTCGGCGCGGGCGATCTGGTCCTTGACCTTGTTGCGGATGATCGTCTGCACCCGCTCGATCGGACGGTTGTTGGTCCGATCCGCCCGCACCTGGGTGTAGAGATCGCGGAGTTCGGTAATCAGATTCTGAAGGTTTTCCATCGTTTCGGGCTCCCGGGAATCGCGCCGCCGTTCCTCGCGCGAACAGACAGTGTGCGCGAAGGGCGCGATGCGATCAAGTCGAACTTCGGCTTACATGAGTTCCTTGTAGAACTGAAGGGGATCGATGCGCGGAAACTGATATTGCTTGATCTTGCACTGGGCGAGACGGATATACAGGTCGCGCGCGTGATCGGGATCACCCGCCGCGATGCCCTTCGCCACGTTTTGAATCAGCTTGTTCGCACGACGCGGGTGGAACCGAATCAGATCGCCGAATCGCAGCTCTCCCTCGAACGGCAATACCCGCGCGTCGAAGATCTCGCCCTTGATGAAGGACACCGGATTGTCCTCGCCGACGACCAGTTTCTCGTCGGTGAACAGATCGCGGCATTCGACTCGATCGTCGTGCACGCGCTTGATGAGAAAGAGACCCCGCCGGGACTGGAGGAAGCCGGCGAAGACTTCGTGGTCGCGCTCGGCGGGATCGCGGGCGATCTCCTCGACGAAGACCGCCAGAGGAGTCCGGCCCACATCGTCGAGCGGACGCTCGAACAAAAACCAGTCGAGGTACCCTTTCATCACTTCTTCGTAGTAGTCCTCGTTGTCGGGCTTGACGCCGATCTGGCCGAAATAGAATCGGCGGGCTTCGGTCATTTCGATGCGGTAGCGGTCGTGCGCGAACTGCGCGACACGGTCCAGATAGTCGGAGAGCGGCGCGGTCATCGCGGGCGGTTCAGTCCCGGGCGAAGACGGTTCGCCCGCCGACCAGGGTGCGTTTCACGTCCGCCTTCATCGCGCGGCCGATGAACGGCGAATTCTTGGAGAGCGAGTAGATGCGGTCCGTCGTGAACGTATACGTCGCCTTCGGATCGAAAATCGTGATGTCGGCCAAGGCGCCTTTGGTCAGCGTGCCGTGGGGAAGATTGAACGCCTTGCACGGCGCGACGGTGAGCAGCTCGATCGCGCGCATCTCGCTGATGACGCCGGCCTCGACGAGTTCCCACGTCAGGGAAAACGCGGTCTCAAGGCCGATGATCCCGTTCGCGGCCTTCTCGAACTCGCAATCCTTGACGAGCTTTTCGTGCGGCGCGTGATCGGTCGCGATGGCGTCGATCGTGCCGTCGGCGAGCGCCTCTCGCACGGCCTCGCGGTCGTCCACGCCCCGCAGCGGCGGCGCCATCTTGAAATTCGTGTCGTATTCGCCCACGTCTTCGTCGATCAACATGAAGTGGTGCGGCGCGGCTTCGCAGGTGACCGGCACGCCGCGCGCTTTCGCCATTCGGACGATCTCGATCGCGCCCTTTGTCGAGATGTGCTGAATGTGCAGGCGCGCCCCCGTCAGGGCCGAGAGCACCACGTCGCGGGCGACCATCGTGTCTTCGGCCGCCGCGGGCACGCCCCGCAACCCGAGCCGCATGGAATGAAATCCCGAATTCATCGGCGCGTCGCCGGCCAGATGCTCGTCGATCGCGTGTACCGAGACCGGCACGCCGAAGGAGTTGGCATAGACGAGCGCGTTGCGCATCACGGCGGCGTTCATCACGCACCGTCCGTCGTCCGTGAACCCGATCACGCCGTGCTCGTAAAGCTCGCCCATCTCCGTGAGCGACTCGCCCGCCAGACCCTTGGTGACGGCCGCCATCGGGTAAACACGGGCGAGATCCGCCTCCTTCGCCTTGGCAAGGATGAGCGCGGTCACCGAGGAGTGGTCGTTGACGGGATTCGTGTTGGCCATGCTGCAGACCGACGTGAATCCGCCGGACACCGCGGCCATGCAGCCCGTGGCGATGGTTTCCTTCTGCTCGTATCCCGGCTCGCGCAGGTGGACATGAAGATCGACGAAACCGGGCGTCGCGATGCAACCCTTCGCGTCGATGCGCTCCGCCACGTCGGCGACCTTTTCGCCCGGACGCACGAGATCGAGGATCCGTCCGTCCTCGATCAGGATGTCCCGCGGCTCGTCGAGCCCGGACGCCGGATCAATGACCCTCGACTTCGCGATCAGCGTCCTCATCGCCCGCCTTCCTTCCGGCCAGCAGATACAGAATCGCCATGCGAACCGCGACGCCGTTGCTGACCTGATCCAGAATCTTGCTGCGCGTGCTGTCCGCCACGTCGCTCGAAATCTCGACGCCCCGGTTCATCGGGCCGGGGTGCATGATGATCGCGTCGGGTTTTGCCCGCTCGAGACGCGCCTCGTTGAGGCCGTAGAAACGTGCATACTCCCGATTGCTGGGGAACAGCGCGCCGGTCTGCCGTTCGAGCTGGATCCGCAGCATCATGATGACGTCGGCATCGTGAATCGCCGCGTCCATGTCGTGGAAGACCTCGACGCCGAGCCGGTCGATTGCCGGCGGAATCATCGTCGCGGGGCCGCAGATGCGTACGTTCGCGCCCATCTTTTTCAGGCCGAGGATGTTGCTGCGCGCGACGCGCGAGTGCGAGATGTCGCCGACGATGGAGATGGTCAGCCCCTCGATGCGGCCCTTGGCCTCGCGAATCATCAGCATATCGAGAAGCGCCTGGCTCGGGTGCTCGTGCGCACCGTCGCCCGCGTTGACGACGCTGATGCCGACGCGCCGCGACAGCAGGTGCGGCGTACCCGCGTTGGGGTGACGCACGACGATCACCGCCGGGTGCATCGCCTCGATGTTGCGCACCGTGTCGAGCAGGGTCTCGCCCTTGCCCACGGAGCTCGAGCTCGGCGTGAAATTCACGGTGTCGGCCGAAAGTCGCTTCGCCGCGATCTCAAAGCTGGTGCGCGTGCGCGTCGATGGCTCATAAAACAGGTTCACGACGGTCTTGCCGCGCAGCGTCGGGACCTTTTTAATCTCGCGGCGGTTGATTTCCTTGAAGCTCTCCGCCGTGTCGAGAATCGTCTGAATCTCGTCCACCGACAGATCGGCCAGCCCCAGGACGTCCTTGCGTGTCCACATCATTGACCCCTGGCCCAACCCGGAACCACTTCGATCCGATCGCTCGTCGAGGGCATCGGGTCCAGCGTGACGCGCACCGCATCGTCGTGCACGGTATCGAGCCACAGACCGACGAAATCGGCCCGTATCGGCAGTTCCCGGTGCCCGCGATCCACCAGCACCGCCGCGCGCACCAGATCGGGTCGCCCGTACTCCATCAAGGCGTCGAGCGCCGCGCGGATCGTACGTCCCGTGAAGATGACCTTATCGATCAGGATCACGGTCTTTTTTTCGATGCCGAACTCGAGGCGCGTTTCACCGATCAGCGGTTGCGAGTTGATGGTCAGATCGTCGCGGTAGAGCGTGATGTCCAGAACGCCGAGCGGAATCTCGCGTTCGAGGATGGTCCGCAGGGCGAGATCCAACCGGCGTGCGAGGGGCAGACCGCTCTGGCCGACCGAAACCAGAACCAGATCGTCGATCTCGGGTGCGCCTTCGGCAATTTGATGGGCAATACGTTTGATGGTGGTGTCGACGCGTCTCGCGTCCATGACCAAACGGGCGGCGGTTTCGGCCATCGTTTCCCCGTCTTGCGCGGCCCGAGCGTGCGCGCCCGCCCTTCGCGGCCTCGTCGGCCAAAACGATTCGTGGTGCGCGTGGAACTCGTCCGGAAAGCGCTGTAGAGCGCGCGCGGACTATAGCAACGTGCCCCCCGGGGGTCAATCCGCGACGGGTCGTTTTTTTTTCGAGAAGGTCTGTTTTCCACCCGCGCAACGGCAAAGCGCCGCGGTCGAAACCGCGGCGCTTCGAGCGAAAACGCAGGAATATTCTAGAGTTTGGCGATCCCGAACTGGTAGCGCTTGGACCCCAGATAGGTCACGACGATCTCCACCTTGTCGCCGCCGATTTTGTACGACAGGTGGTTCGTCTTGTTCTTCTTCAGCTTCTTGATCTTCTTCACGTCGGAATCCGACAGATTCAGATTCCCCCACTGCGTCTTGATGGCCTTCGAGAGATCTTCCTTGTCGACGTTGACCGTCTGTCCGAACTTGCCCAGTTTGAGGCTCTTGACGTCGTCCAGGGTCTTGAGGCTCTTGGTCGAACACGCACCGAGGCCCGCGACGACGAATACGAAAAGAACGACCCAACAGATCTGACGGGGACCGAATCCATGAAGACGCATGACACCTCCTGAATCGAACGGTTCTCTACCCGAAGACACGGCATTCCAGGCACGGCCACTGGCAATATCGAGCCCTTATGCTAACCTATCGGCGCGCGGATGAAAAGAAATGAGCGCGACCGCGCAATCCGATCGGGTCGCCGAGTTGGGATCGGCTTTCCCGAACATCGAGGAGATGCGTCCAGCATGTCGACCGCGACGCCGAACGGCGCCGATCCAGTGAAGGAAGGGGTAAAGGCCGCGTTGCGTTCCGAGATCGCGCGCCGCCTTCGCGACAACGACCTCGAGATCCCGATGCTGCCGCACATCGCCACCCAGGCGATGACGCTGGCGCAGAACCCCAACACGGCCATCCGCGACGTCGCGACGCTCGTCGAGCAGGATCAGGTCATTTCGGCCAAGCTCATCAACATCGCCAACAGCCCGGTTTACCGGGGCCTGAACGAGATCACCAACCTCAATCGCGCGATCCTGACCATCGGCCTGCGTTCCGTCTCCGACCTGATCTTTTCGCTCTCGGTCGAATCGAAGGTCTTTCGCTCCCGCCACTTTCAGGAGCGGATGACCCGCCTCTGGGAACACTCCGTCGGTTGCGCGTTTCTCGCCCAGCAGATCGCCAAACGCGCGCGAAAAGACACGGAAAGCGCATTCCTGTTCGGCCTTCTGCACGATATCGGCAAGACGCTCGTGATCGACACGGTCTCCCTGATGATCAAGCGCAAGCCGGAGGTCGCCAAGGCGATCACCGACGAATTGCTGGACGAATTGCTCGCGGAATATCACGGACCCGTCGGCGGGCTCATGGGCCGGCAGTGGCGCTTTCCGGACCGATTGCTCGCGGCGATCGTGTTTCATCACGATCCCGATGCGGCGCAGTCCGCGCGTGAGTCCGCGCTACTCACCGCATCGGCCAATCTGCTGTGCCATCAGTTCGGAATCGGTGTGCCCATCGAGACGGTCGATCTGACCACCCACCCGTGGATCGCGGCTCTGGGACTTTCCGCCGAGGATGTCGCTTCGATGGAAGCGGAACTACCCAGCGCCGCCGTATTGTTCATCAGTTCCTTCGTCTAGTGGAGTCGCTTCCCATGCAAAAGCAGGCTGGCGCGTGTATGCGCGTTTCGATTCGGATCTCCTTCATCATCTTTTTCGTGGCGATGGCGGCGGCGTTCACAGCCTGCTCGGAAAAGTCGGCTCCTTCGGAAGCGGAACCGGCTGTCGCCACTCCGTCGCCGGCCAAGGCAGATGAGTTTGTCGACCCCGACGAGGCCGTGAGCAAGTGCATGGACGCCTTCGAGCATCTGTTCGGACCGCAGGGCTGCGTACCGGGGTTGGTGCCAACCGAGCGGGCGCAGGTCGCCTGCGAGGGCTACGCCGCTTGGGCCGAGCGGGGCGAAACCTGCGGGTCCGGCGCGCTCGGCGGGTTCTATGCGTGCCTGAATGCGATCGGGTGCGACAAGCTCGAAAAGGACGAAGACACCGAGCTTGCGGAGTATCCGCTCGAATACGACAAGTGCACCGAGCAGTTTGCCCGCGACATGAACGAATGCATCGACGAGCGCGGGGAAAAGACCAAGTAGCTTACGGAATCAGGGCGAAAACGGACCGTCGATCTCCGGTCTCAGTTCGTCCTCCACGCGGCGCAGCATCTCTGTGGCCTGGGCCGTGTACTCCTCTTCGCCCTCGCGGTCCCTCGCGTGCTCGAGATACGCGTTCCACGCCTCCCTCGCCTCGGGAAGCCGGTCGAGATTGAAGTTCGCCGCGCCGAGATTGAACCACGCGCGAAGGTGATCGGCATCGAGCCGGACGGCTTCACGGTAGCGCTCCGCCGCCAGCGAATTTCTGCCGAGCCGAGCCTCGGCCACGCCGAGCAGAAACTGCAATTCGGCATCGCCGGGAAAACGACGCACAAGTTCTTTGAGACGACCGACGGCATCTTCGAACTCGCCGCGTTCGATTTCGCTTCGAGCCGACTCCAGTTCCCCTCCCAGATATTCGCCGTGCGCGTCGCGGATGCGCGTGACCTCGGCCAGCGCCGCCCGAACGGGTTCCCATAGCGGGTGCGTTTCCGGATTTTCCGGGTTCGACTCGCGGATCAACGACTCGGTCTTGCGAAACCAATAGAGAGCGTCCACCGGGCGGGCCAGTTTTTCGTCGTAGATCTGGGCGATTCGATACGCCGTCACCGGACTGCCGACCCCCTTGGGGTGCGTCAGTTGGGCTTTCAAATGAAAGACGAGCTCGGCCCAGTCTTTCTCCCGCTCGGCCAGTTTCGCGCCGTCGCGAAGACTCTCCCATTCACCATCGCCGGGATCGGGCTCGCGTCCACGACCGAAGAACCCGTCGATCGCTTTCCCCTGGAGCCGCAGCACCAACGCGACGCAGGCGAACGCGACGAACGTGACCGTCGCACCGACCGCGAAGCTCGCGAGCCAGCTCCATTCCGTTCGAAGACGGATCAGACACGAAGACAGGACGATACCGAATCCGGCCGCCGCGCCCATGAAAATCCGAACGGTCGACTCGAACTCGTCGGTATCGGCGCGCTTTTTCGCCATGTCGGATTCTAGGCGCGGGGGCTTTGGGAGATCAATCGCGGAATGGTGAGACGGGGCGGAAAAGAATCACCGGGCGGGAGTGGCCATAGAAGAGAGAGACGAAAGAAGACCCGTTCGCGGCAACGGTTCTGTGCTTGTCCTCCCGCCCGGCGAAAGTGGAATGGATATCGAGCTTTGCCCCTCGTTCGAGAAAACTTCTCGGTCGAATCTTCGGTCTGATCTGTCGGTTCTTGGCGCTTTCGCGCATGAGCCCTTTCTTCTTACCACACCCGACCCGTCAAGAAAAGGCTTTTTCCACCTGGCTGCCGTATTCCTGACGAATTCCCCGCGATCACGGTTTGATTTCCCTTTGCGTCAAGGCCGGAGAAGGCCCGAATACGAAACCGCCTCCAACGTCACGGGGTTCTTCAGCATTTTGTCGGTAATCACCCAGATCGCCGTGCGATCGCCGTGTTCCGTGGCGTTGGTCTTCTCGATCTTCGCGGGCATCGTCGCTTTGACCGTCAGGATACGCCGCGAGCGCTCGCCTTCGGCCGATCGATCGGCGTACACCGACGCCGGCAGGTTCATCCGAAACACGTCGATCGCGCCGTCGCGGCCCATGAAGACGAGGTTGTTCGGCATCTTCTTGAAGTTCACGGGTTTTTTCGTGGCGAATTCGAAGCGCACTCGGCCTTCCGGCGTGCGGACCGACTCCATCGTCATGTCGGCCGCGGCGTTCGGGAAACACGCCAGCAGGATCGGCAAGTAGGTTTGGAGGGCTTCGCCGGATTCCAGCGTCGAGTCGATGCGCACACGGACATCCGCCTCGTGCCGGGAAACCTGCGTGAACTCAACGCTGAGCTGCGCGAGCGTCGGCAGGACGCGCAGCACCTCCGCGACTTCCCCGGGATCGGGAGCGGGGCCCAACGTCACGTCCTTCGGCGCGAGACTTTCGGGGCTCTCGCCGCATTCGACGCGGCTCTTCACACGCGCCGTCAAGCCGTTGTGGATGACATCGAGCAGCGTCGTTTCGTAAATGGCGAAACCATCGACGTCCGTGAGGCTCGCGTTGTGCGTGGTGGTGATGCCCGGCACCGTCAGACGCAGCCGAAAACGACCGGAGAGCAGGCGCTCGATGAGCAGCCTTCGCGTGTCCTCACCGAGTTCTCCCAGGGCGGAGTCATCGAGACGCACCACTTTTTCGGGATCGCGCTTCGCGCCGACGAACTCGGTGAAGAATTCGCCGCACAGTCCGGTCGGAGCCTTCATGTTGAGGGTGGACGACGAAACGACATACGGGAGCGCCTGCACCGCTTCCGACGCCCAGAAGCGGTTGAGGGCGTCGAGCCGGTCGAAGACCAGTCGATAACGCAGCACCATCTTGCCCGCTTCCTCGTAAACGCTTTCGTCGAGGGGATCGAGGCCGTCGATGCCGGTGGCGGCCGCACGCAATTGCGCCAGCGCCGACGCGATCTCGTCTTCGAGCCCGCTACCGGCGAATTCCGTCGCGATGCGCGCGTCGCGTTTGTCGATGCGCACCCACGAGGTCACGATCCCGGACCCGTCCGAGAGCAAACGGATCTCCGTTTCGAGATCGAAGCAACCGACGGCTGCGACGGCGAGCGCCGCCACGCACACAATCCGCGCGATTCGAAATGCTGTGGTCATGCGGCGATGATAGGGGACGGTCGACGCACGATCAACGCGAACACGCCTTTACGGTTTTAAGTCGATGATTACGAATCGTAGGCGGCAACGCGGCGAGCGGATCGAAATCCCACGAAAAACCGGTTATTTTTAGTTGGCACGTCGTTTGCGAGCTTACGACATCGACGACGGCCGTGGTTCCCAAGGACCGCGACCCCCGAAGTCATGACACCCTGTTCCCGATCTCGGACCTCCGCGGGACAAGGGCGCCACGGTCGCCGTCAGGAATTCCGGAACGCCACACCCCGTTGCGCACGGAATTTCCGACAACGGGGACGCCTGTCAAACGGCGTCCCTTTCGTTTTCGCCCCACGACTATCTGATCTTCATCCCATATGCTCGCAGAATTCTCCGTGCCACCATGTCGATATGAACTTCGTCCGCGCCGTCGTAAATGCGCGCCGCGCGCTCGTGTGAAAACCAGAACGCGAGCGGGGTCTCATCCGTCATCCCGAGCCCGCCGAGGCCCTGTATCGCCCGGTCGAGCACACGCTGGAGCGTCCGCGCCACGGTGAACTTGATGAGGGAAATCTCCTCGCGCGCGCCGTACGTGCCCTCACGCTCGATCTTCCATGCCGCGTGCAGCACCATCAAGCGCGCCGAGTTGATCTCGGCTCGACTCTCGGCGATCCACTGTTGCACCATCTGCCGCGTACCGAGAGGCTTGCCGGGCGCGAGTTCGCGCGTCGCGGCGTGGCGACACAAAATGTCGAGCGCGCGTTCGCAGATGCCGATCCATCGCATGCAGTGGTGGATGCGCCCCGGGCCGAGCCGCTGCTGCGCGATCACGAATCCCATGCCTTCCGAGCCAAGAATGTTCGCCAGCGGAACACGCGCGCCCTGATAGCTGATCTCGGCGTGGCTCGCCCAGTCGCTGCCCCGCTCACCCATGATCGAGAGGTTGCCGACCAGTTCGAACCCGGGCGTGTCGGTCGGCACGAGGATCATGCTCGCGCGGCCATACGTCTCGGCGTCGGGGTTCGTCACCGCCATGCACACTGCAAACGCCGCCCCGTCGGCCGCCGTGGCGAACCACTTGTGCCCGCGGATCACCCAGTCTTCGCCGTCCTTGATCGCGGTCGTTCCCATCCAGACCGGATTGGATCCCGCGAACTCGGGTTCCGTCATCGTGAAGCAGCTTCGGATCTCGCCGCGAATGAGCGGGAAGAGAAAACGCTCCTTCTGCTCGGGTGTACCGTGCTCGATCAGGATCTCCATGGTCCCGACGTCCGGCGCCTGGCAGTTGAAAATGTAGTGCCCCAGCGGGCTGCGGCCCAGCTCCTCGCTCATGTGCGCGAACTCGACGAGCGACAGTCCGCCGCCGCCCAGCTCCGCGGGGATGAATGCGGCCCACAGACCCGTTTGCTTCGCCTTTTCCCGCGCGGCGGCCAGCGAGGGCAGCGACTCGCGGAACCCGTGAAAGCGAACCGCGCCTTCGAGGGGATACACCTCGTTCGTCATGAACTCGCGCAGCATCTCTCGCATCGCGGCGACTTTTGGCGCTTCCGAAAAATCCATGGTTACACTCCCGGCAATTATCGATAGGTCACGAATTCGCGACCGCGCGTCTCCAGATGCGCGTGCTCGTTGAGCGAGACGACCGCCGGGCCGCTTCGCCCGGTCACGATCTTGGTGACGCCCGCGTTGACGAAACGCCACTGCAACGAAAAAACGCGACCGGAGTCCACGCCCAACAAATGGGCGGCCAGCACCGCGATCGGGCCGCCCGAGGTGAAAACGAGCGCCGTGCCGGACTTGGAAATTGCACCGGCCAGTTCTTCGAATCCGGCGAGTACGCGTGCGCGAAATCGCGGCCAGGGCTCGGTGTAGTCGCTGTCGTGTTCGCCGTCCGCCCACCGCGCGGTCGCCCGGGAGAAGAACTCCTGAAAATGGCGCAGCGGATCGGCGACCGCCGCCAGGTCCTTCGCGATCTCGCGCTCGTCGGCGTAACGCGGCTCGTAGCGCGCGATCACCTCTTTGTGATCGTACTCGTCGAACGCGGGTGACTCGATCGGTTCCGGGGTCGCGCCGAACGCCGCCAGGCTCCCGTCCATCGTCTCGCGGTGGCGGCGCATGGTTCCCACCACAACCTTTTCAATCTCGCCGACGCGCGGCGCCAGCGCCGCACCGAGCAGCTTGGCCTGCGTGTGGCCGAGATCGGAGAGCCGGTCGTAATCGCCATCGCCGAACGACGCCTGCCCGTGCCGAATCAGGTAGATCACGCTCATGCGACGCCGCTCTTTCGAATGGCCGTCCGGCAACGCCAGTGCAGGTAATGCGCGACGAGCCAGAACCGCCGAAATGCGGGATTGCGCGTCTGCCGATGATGGAAGCGGTAGTAGATCTGCTGAATGATGACGGCGAGCCGGAACGCCCCGCAGACTTCGTAAAACGCCCAATTGTCCGGACGGATGCCCATTCGCGTGCAATAGCGCTCAACGACTTCGCGGCGCGTCATCATGCCGGGCAGGTGCGTCGGTTGGCGACGCAACGCGCGACCGATCGGGTCGTCGTCGGCCTGCACCCAATAGGCCATGCTGTTGCCGAGATCCATCAGGCCGTCACCGATCGTCGCCATCTCCCAGTCGAGCACGCCGATCACCCGCGTGGGGTCAGTCCGGTCGAGCACCACGTTGTCGAAACGAAAGTCGTTGTGGATCACGCGGTGCGGGCCGTCGTCTGGCCCGTTTTTCGCGAGCCATGACATCACCGACTCGAATTTCGGGACGTTCCACGTCCGCGCGCGGCGATAGCGATCGCTCCAGCCTTCGACCTGACGGCGCACGTATCCCGGGCCGCGATCCATTGCGTCGAGTCCCACGTCCGCCGGATCGATCGAATGCAGCTCGACCAGGGTGTCCACGACGCGTTCGCACAGCGCGCGCGTCCGCGCCGGGTCGAGATCGAATCCCAGGCTCGCGCGCGGAATGAGCCCGTCGATGCGGCGCATCACGTAGAACTCGCTGCCGATCACCGAGGCGTCGTCGCAGTGCGCGATCATCTCGGGCACATAGGGGAAAACGGGGCGCAGCGCGTTCTGCACGCGGTACTCGCGCGACATGTCGTGCGCCGACTTCGCCTTGGTGCCGGCGGGCGGGCGACGCAGTACGAGATCGTCGCGGTCGTATTCCAGCCGGTAGGTCCAGTTCGACGCTCCGCCGGAAAACTGCGTGACGCGGGGCATACCCGAAAGCGACGGCACGCGCGCCTTGAGCCACGCGTCGAGCGCGGCGACGTCGAACTCCTCGCCCGCGCGCACCGTGCCGACGCGGTCCGAAGGCGGCGCACCCGCCGAACTCACCGACCCCGATTTGTCGGATTTCCCCGTCACGAAAGTCGCCCCTCTTCCGTCTGCGACGCTACGGATTTCACGCCCGCTTGTCCAATCCGAAGCCCGACATTGTTCGCCGCTCGAATTTTCGGTAGGGTCAGTTATCTTAGCTTCGTCCTCGTGACCGCTTTTCGAAGTTCGTCGTTTGGGAGGCCCGACATGCGCCCGCGCCGTATCGTCCTTCTCTCCGCCGCGTTCCTCGTCCTCGCCGCCGGCCCCGCGACCGCTCTCTCCATCACGGCGCAGAGCCATCGCATCGGCCGATACCAGAATTTCACTTACGAGCCGATGCGCATCGTCTTTGACGCAAGCCTCGATACCGGAACGGTGAACGCCTTGACGGTTTTCGTCGAATACGCCGAGGACGACTCGGTCACGGTACCGCTCTCCTTCTCTTTCGATACCACGAATGTTTCGAACGACACGCTCGTGATCGATCCGGCGACCGCGAACGGTCGGTGGCCGTTCGCGCGGCGGCTGCGTCTTCAGATGACGAGCGCGGTGGAGAGCACGGGCGATTCGCCGTTCGACGGCAGCTATCCTTTTGACGATGTGTTCGCCGCGAACATCCCCAATGACATGGATATTCTGCAGGCATGGGATCCCGGCGATCCCTTCAACTTCGTCGACGCATTCGCCAACGCGAACGTGCTTGTGGGTTACAACCCGGTGGACCCCGAGAACACCGATCCGGCCCGCACGGAGAAGATTCCCGGCATGTCTGCGACCGAGGCGTGGAAGGTGACGGGCGGGCAGCCGCAGATCATCATCGCCGTGGTGGACGACGGAATCGAGAAGTACCACTACGACGAACTCGAGGAAAACTACTTCATCCACCGCGGAGAACTGCCCGAGCCGACCGTGTCGGGCACGCCGTGTTTCCCGGACGCCTATGACTGCAACGGCGACGGCAAGTTCAACGTGCGTGACTACGACGACGACCCCGCGTTCGCCGGGCTCGGCCATGCGGTGACGATTCCGGATCTCTTCGCCACGTTCGAGGACAGCGTGGACAACGACGGCAACGGTTTCGTGGACGACATCAGCGGGTGGGACTTTTTCCGCGACGCCAACGAAGCGCTGGGCGTGGTCGATTTCCCGGAGGGCGGCCACGGCGAGGACCGCGCGCGCGACGCGGTCGGCATCGGCGACAACGGCGAGGACGACAAACCCGGATTCTGCCCCTACTGCACGATGTTGCCCGTGCGCATCTCCGACTCGGTCATGACCGAGGCGAACATGCTGGCGGCGGGGGTCGTTTACGCGCATGAGATGGGTGCGCAGGTCGCCGTGTTCGCCAGCGAATCGCTCAATCAATCCGGCGAGATCAACCGACTCTTCACCGAGATTTCCGAGGCGGGCACGACCCTGATCGGCGTCGCCAGCGACGAGGACAGCTACCACCACGCCTACCCCGGCGCGTTCGACGACATTCTCAACGTCAAGGCGATCCTGCCGATTCCGCCGATTGAATTTCTCGATTTCCTGCCGATGCAGATCTTCGGCTTCACCGAGTCGTACTGCACGATGTGGGGCGAGCACGTCCACGTCGCGGGCAGCTCGGGCGCGTGCTCGTCCGAAGCCGCGGGCAACGTGGCGGGGCTCGTCGGGCTCATCTACTCGAGAGCGCTCGAACTTGGACTGTCCGTTTCGGCCAATGAGGTGAAACAGATCGTGACGATGAGCGCCGACGACATCGCGCGCTTCTGCCTCACGTGGACCGGCGGCGGTTGCCAGCCGGGATGGGACGCGCACTTCGGATACGGGCGACCCAACGCGCGCGCCGCGCTCGACATGCTGGGCGATGCGGAGCTCGGCGTGCCGCAGCATATTCCGGCAGAGGTGAAATTCCGCGCCCCCGCGTGGTACACCGTGGCCGACCCCGAGGAGACACCGACGATCGACGTGGACGCGTACATGTTCGCGCGCGACCGCGAATTCGACTGGCAGTTGCAGGTCGCCGTGGGCAAGGAGCCGCTGGACGGCGCGTTCGAAACCGTGGCCTCGGGTTCGGGGCAGGATGCGATTGACGGCCCGATCGCGTCGGTCGACATCTCCGCGCTGCTCGATCCCGCCACATACGAGAGCTCGCCGGAAACCTCGTTCGACTTCACGGTCACGCTGCGCCTGCGCGCGAGCTACAACCAACCCGGTATCGGCGTGGTTCGCGGCGAGGACCGGCGCACGCTGGCGATCCACCGCGACCAGGACGACGCGCACGGGCTACTGCCCGGGTTCCCGATGGACCTCGACGCGTCGGGGCGTTCGTCGGTGACATTCTATGACCTCGACGGCGACACGGACGGGCGACTGGAAATGATCGTCGCGGCGAGCGGATCGCAGAGCGTCATGGTGTTCAAGCAAAACCTCGCGACCGATGCGTGGGAGATGATGGACGGCTTTCCCATCGACATCATGGAGTACAATGGACTCGATTTCCCGAGCGACGTGACGCTCAGCACGCCCGCCGTGGCGGACCTGTTCGGCGACGGCGAGCCCGCGATCGTGATCGCAACTTACGCGGGCGCGGTGCTGGCAATCCATCGCAACGGCAAGGCGCACCTCGACGAGGGCGGCGATCCCGCGCCGCTGCTGCCGGGCTTCCCGGTCTGGGCGAACGAGCCCGACAACGCGACGACCGATGATTTCGGTCACGGACGCGTCTTCAATACGTCTCCGGTGCTCGCCGATCTGGACAACGATGGCATGCTCGAAATCGTCGCGGGCAGCTACGACGGTCGCGTGTACGCGTGGAAGCCCGTCGATGCCGACGAAGACGGCCGCGCCGATCCGATGCCCGGTTTCCCCGTGTTGCTCAAGTCCGATCCCGGCGCGGTGCGCCCGGCGGCGGAGTGCGTGCGCGAGGATTCGGTTTTCGATCCGCAGATCATCACCACGCCCGCCGTCGGCATCTTCGATCCGGACTCCGCGAACGAGGACATCGCCGAGTATCCGTCGATCCTCGTCGGCACATCGGAGGTCTGCGAAGACGGCCTGATCGGTCTGAAGGGAACACGCTTCTACGCGGTCTTTCATGATGGGTACGAAAACGCGTCGGGCTCGCCCTTCCTGCCCGGCTTCCCCGTACCGATTCTCGGTCCGGTCAGCGATCTGCTGCCGCTACCGCCGGTCACCATCGGCATCACCTCGAGCCCGGCCGTGGCGCGCCACGACGGAAAGACGTGGATCGGCGTCGGCTCGGCGATCTGGTTCCCGCAAATGCTCGAATGGGACAACGGCGACATCGAGGTGCATACGCTCTCGGCGTCGGGCTTCAACGCCCTCGCGCACGGCGCGTTCGGGCGCATGGACGGCGACGACGTGCCCGAGTACGTCCTACCGCTCTCCAGCGTCTTCGACATCATCGACGGGTGGATTTCGCTGTTGCGCCCCGTGCTCGCGGCGTGGTCGCTCTCCGACATCGGTGGTCAGGTCTTCGAGAGCGAACAGCGCGACAGCAACTGGTACGTGAACCCCGTCATCGCGGACATCTCCGGCGACGGGCGCGCCGAGGCGATTTCCGGCACCGGCGGCTTCACCGTGGACGCGGTGGATTTCGACGGCGCGCAGCCGCCCACATGGCCGAAGTTCACGAACCAGTGGTCGGCCTCGTCGCCGTCGATCGGCGACACGGATCTCGACGGAAAACTGGAGGTGTACCAGTACACGCTCGAAGGGTGGCTGTGGGGTTGGAAGTCGGCCGGAGACGCGTGCGCCGAAACGGGCATCGCGTCGGATTGGTGGTCATTCCATCACGACGAACGCAACACCGGTTTCTGGAATGTCGACACGCTGCCGCCAAGCGTCGCCACCAACATCGAGGTCGAGGAAACCGATAGCGGATATCGTCTCTCGTTCACCGCACCCGGCGACGACTGGATGTGCGGCACAGCCGCCGAGTACGACATACGTGTGGCGACGAGCCAGGAGGACCTTGAGGGCGTCGAGGCGTTCACGCAGGCGACTGCCGTGCCGGGAATCCCATCACCCGCTCCGGGCGGAACGACGGTCCAGATCGAATTCGATTCGGACGAGCCCGAGTTTTGGTTCGCGATTCGCAGCGTCGATGAACTTGGTCATCATTCGCTGATCAGCGTTCCTCAAACCGTGAACACGAACCCGACCGATGACGACACGGGCGACGACGACTCCACCGGCGACGATGACGCGGGCGACGACGATACCGCGCCCAACGGCGGCGATGACGATGACGACGATGATGGCTGCGGTTGCTGACGGGGTTGGCTTCGGACGGTGCGCGCGTCGAAGGTCCCGACGCGTGCTCCTGATCGCGCTGGCATTGGTCTCGCTTGCGCTCGGGGGCTGTGCGTCGGATGACGATGATGATTCCGACGCCGAAACTCCGTCCGACGACGATACGGCGGACGATGATTCGTCGTCGGACGACGACGTGGACGACGACGATACCGCGCCGCCCTACCCCGAAACGTGTGCGGACGGCCCGGAACTCACCTTCGATCTGACCGCGTCGCCGAACGTCGCGCCCTACCCCAGCGACTTCTATGTCGCCGCCGATCCCGCGTCGCCGAGCGGCGTGCGCCTGCGACTCGATGCGACGACGCCGCTGCCCGTCGGCAAGATCGCGCGCGCGAATCTGTTGGGATTTCTCGTGCGTGCGTATGAACAAGCGACCGGATACTCGCCGCTCGCCGATGCGTACCTTCCCGTCGGCGAGGAGCCCGACGCCACGACGCTGCCCGACGAAATCGACCCATCGACCGACGACGCCGTCTTCTTGATGGTGGACGATTCGACGAGCGAGTACGACGGCGAACTCGCCCCGATCCGCGTCGAGTGGCGCGCGCCGGATCTGCGCATCACGCCGTGGCGGCCGCTGCGCGAACGCACTCGTTACGCGCTCGTCGCGACCCGTGCGCTCACGACCGGCGGCGAGTGTTACCGCGCCTCCGCGAGCATGCGCGCCGCGTGGTCGGTCCTGAACGGCAAGAGCGAGGACGGCGCGGGCGAGCAGTTCGCCGACACGCTCGGTCGGCTCGCCGAACACGGCATCCCGCCGGAGGACGTGCTTTCGTTCTCCTCATTCACGACGATGCACGCCACACGCGATCTGGAAGCCGCCGCACGCGTGCTGGCCGAATACGCCGAAGATCATCCGCCCGCTTTTTCCGATTGGGAGATCGTCGAAGACGACGCTCCGGAGATCTGGGCGACCGCGCACGCGACGGTGGACGTGCCGATCTTTCAGGGCGCCGACGGCGCGTGGACCTACGACGCGAACGGCGTTCCCGCGATCGATCACCTCGAGCCCGTTCGTGTGTTTTTCGTACTTCCCGCGCCGGGCGCGCACCCGGACGGCGCTCTGTGGCCAATGCTGTTTTTCGAGCACGGCATCTTCAACGACAAACACGAGATGCGCGCGCCCTTCACCACGCAGGCCGCGCAAACCGGTTTCGCGATCGCGGCGTCGGACGGCGTGTGTCACGGCGACCGGCTGCCGCCCGGCATGGGCGAAGTCGGCCAGTTCCTGTGCTTCTTCAACCTGCTGCGTCCCGATGTCATCCGCGACAATTTCCGTGAGACGGTGACGGATACCCTGTGGATTGCGCGGGCATTGCGTACGCTGGGCGACACCGATCTCGACGAAGACGAGACGCCGGATTTCGACACGACGCACATCACCAATATGGGTATGTCGTTCGGTTCCATCGTCGCGGGGTCCGTGTTGGCGCTAGATCCCGAACTCGACGCAAACGTACTCGCCGCGTCGGGGGCCAAGTTCGCGTCGATCATCTTGGAGGGCGAGGCCGCGCCGTATTTCGAGGCGATTCGCGCGATCGAAGGACTTGTCGCCCCGGGCGAACCGGTGACCGACTTTCTCCATCTCGTCATGCACGTGATGCAGACGATTCTCGATCCCGCGGATGGGGCGAACTTCGCACGGCGCGCGATGGACGATCCTCTGGACGTGATGGGCGGGATCGTGCCGACCGTTCTCCAGCAGGGCAGCGCGTACGATGAGACGATCGGCGGGCCGCCCGGCGGCTGGCTGTGCCGCTCCGGCGGATGGCCGCAGCTTGAACCCTTCGTGTGGGATGTCGGCGCGACGCACGCATCCGCCCCGTACGAGGGCTCGGCGTTCTACCAGTTCGACACCGAGGAGCACACGCTCATCTTTGACGACGACGCGCTCGGCGCTGCGGCCCGCGATCAGATCCTGCATTTTCTGCGGACGAATCTCGACACCGGCACGGGCGAGATCATCGATCCCCTCGCGCCGTGACGCGGCCGATCAGGGGATGATGGCCGACGAGCGCTTGATCGCCTCGATCAGCGGTGACCACCAGATGCCGAGCACGAGCGTGGGGATCGCGAGCGAAACGAGCATCGCGCCGTGCGCAAAGGTGAGCGGGCGCGGCGGCTCGACCCCGGGCAGCGACTCGAAATACATCGCCTTGAGCACGCGGGCGTAGGCGTAAAGCGAAACCGCCGTGTTCAGCACGCCGATGATGGCGAGCGCGTAGAAAAACGGCGTGCCCGCGTGCAGGACCGAGGCGAACAGGTAGAATTTGCCGATGAATCCGCCGAAGGGCGGCACACCCGTCAGTGAAAACAGGAAGATGGCGAGCATCACGGCGAGGAGCGGGCTGCGTGCGCCGAGTCCCTTGTACGCGCCGATGGTCTCGTATCCCGTCACATGCCGGACCGCGAGCACCGCGCCGAACGCGCCGAGGTTCATCGCGAGATAGATCGCGAGATAGAGCATCACCGCGCGGATCGACTCGGGCGACGCGACCGC
>JADLEX010000041.1 GCA_020845895.1 Deltaproteobacteria bacterium
ACCGTACCGATCGCGTGCGACTGGACGTCTTCGATCTGGCGCACGGCCCGGTCGAACATGTCGGTCGTGGTCTTGCCCGCCTTGACGACCAGCACCACACCGTCCACCTGCCTCGACATCACGATGGCGTCGGTCACCGCCACGATCGGCGGCGAATCGAACAGGATCATGTCGAAGCGCTCTTCGAGCTGTCGCATGAGTTCCTTCATGGGCTCGCTTTCGAGCAACTCCGACGGGTTGGGCGGGATCGGTCCGGACGGGATGAGGAACAGGTTGGGCACCTCGGTCGCGATCGCGATCTCGTCGACGCCCATCTCGCCCATGATGAAATTCGTGAGGCCCTTGTTGCGCTCGACCTTGAACGCGCGATGCAGGCGCGGGCGGCGAAGGTCGGAATCGACGAGGCATACGCGACGACCGCCCTGCGCGAAGACCGTGCCGAGGCTGATGACCGTGGTCGACTTGCCTTCCTGCGGTCCGGCGCTCGTGACGAGCAGTTTCACGAGATCCTTGCCCGGCGAGCTGTAAAGGATGTTCGTGCGGATCGCGCGGCACGACTCGGTGATGCTCGACTTCGGGTAGTAGTGCGTGAACAGCTCGCCCTTGGTCACGTCGCCGTCCTCGGCCAGGAACGTGGGGATGATGCCGAGGAAGGGAATGTCGGTGAGGTTCTCGATGTCTTGCTGCGTCTTGATCGTGTTGTCGAGGTATTCGAGGAAAAACGCGAGGCCGACGCCGCCGATGATGCCCAGCAGCATGCCGAGTGCGACGTTCACCCGCCGCTTGGGTTTCACGTGGAACTCCGGCCGCTGCGCTTTCTCGATGAGCAGAATGTTGTTCGCCGAAAGGTTTTCGGTGATCTGCGTTTCCTTCGCGCGCTTTTGCAGTTCTTCGTAGAGCGTCTGGTTCGCCTGCGCGTCCCGTCGCAGTTCCTTGAACGTGATCTCTTTCTCGCTCAAGTCCTGCGCCTGATGCCGCGCTTCGGCGACGGCCTTTTCCATCTGCGTTTCCTGGTCGCGCGCGACCAGATAGGCGGCGTTGATCGAACCGACGTGCTGGTCGATCTCCTGACCGATCTTCGCGGAAATGAGCGCGATCTGGCTTTTGAGCGCCTGGATCTCCGGATACTTCTCGCCGTACTTCGGTTCGAGCTGCGCGAGTTTTTTCTCGGCCGCGACCTTTTCGCTCTTGAGATCCTGCACCACCGGGCTGTCCATGACCTCGGGGATCATCGAGGCCTGGCCCTTGGCTTTCATCTCGACGCACTTGGCGTAAAGCGTTTCGAGCTCGATGCGCTTTCGTTTCGCCTCGGCCTGCGCTTCGGAGAACTTGGCGAGATTGCGCAGGGCCATATTGAATTTCTCGTCGAACGAGAAGACCTGTGCTTCTTTCATGAAGGCTTGCAGCTTGCGTTCGGAATCGACGAGGCGGTCGCGCATGTCGCCGCCTTCCTCGCGCAGCCAGTCGATGGCGTTCTTCGACGCCTCGCTTCGGCGGACGAGATTCTGCTTCTGATAGACCACCGCGACGGCGTTCGCGACGCTCTGCGCGAGTTCGGGATTGGGATGCTCGATGACGATGTTGACGAGCTGGGAGTTCTTGACCGGCTGGACCAGAATCTGGTCGGCGAGCAGCGCCTCGGGGTCCTTCGCCGTCGCGTAGGGCGCCTTGTCGCGGAGCTCCAGTTCGTCGAGCACGCGGGCGACGACGTCGCGCGAGCGGATGATGCGAAACTGCGTCTCGTAGTATTCCTTCATCGCCCAGTAGTTGCGCGAGCCGAGGGCGACGACCTCCTTGAAGTCCACGACCTCGGGCGCCTCGGGCAGAATCTGAATGACCGACACCGCCTGATAAATCGGCGTTTGGAGAAACGTGCCCAGGGTGACGATGGTGACGACGATGATGAAAAACGCGACCATGGTCCAACGGCGCTTGAACAGCACCTTGCCGTATTCCCGAAGGTCGATGCCGGCGCCCTGTCTTTTCTTTCTGGCCATGCCGAGTTCCACCAATCCTTCAGGTCACAAAAGACTGCGCTTCACGCGCACCACGTCGCCGGGAAACACCGCAAGATCGCGCGACGGGTCGTTCGCGATGTCGCGCAGATTCACCTTGATCGTTTCGGTCTTGCCGTTCTGCGTGCGCGTGATGACCACGCGGTTGCTCGCGAGATTCGTCGCGCCGCCGGCGAGCGACAACGCGCGCATCAGGGTGAGTCCTTCCTCGTAATTCACGGGTCCAGGTTTCTTCACCTCGCCGTCGAAAAAAATGAACTGCGTCTTGAGCACCGACACGATGTCGCCGTGCTCGAGAGGCATGTTCTGCGTGAGATCGCCCTGATCGAGCAGCGCGTAGCCGTCGATCTTGAAGACCTGCACCTGCTTCTGCTCCTTCGTGAAGTCTTCGATCGATTGCGGGTTGCCCTGCCCCGCCACGAGCTTCTTGATGGCCTCGGGCTTCTCCAGATCGCCGCCGCGCACGAGCGTGAACGACTTTCCGCCCTGCTCCGTGATTCCGCCGGCCATGGAAATCGCTTCCAGAAGCGTCGTCGGCCCCTTGAGCCCGTAAAGACCGGGGTTTTTCACCGCGCCGAGCACGTACACTTTTTTCGACTCGAACTGCTTGACGGTCACGGCGATCTGCGGATCGACGAGGTAATCGGGCGACAGCAATTTTTCGAGCGTGTCCTCGATTTCGCGCGTGGTCAGACCGCGCACCTCGACGTTGCGGATCCACGGGAAACGCACGGTGCCGTCGGAGAAGACCTCGTAGTCCTTGGAAAGTTCGGTCTCGCCGTAGACCTTGACGGTCAGGACGTCGCCGGGACCGACGCGATACTCCTCGGCGAAGGCCGTCGCCGACCAAAACAGGCTCGCCGCCGCCAAGGCGCACGGCAGCCACAAACGAATCGATTTGCGTTTCATGTCAGAACTGAGCGACGAGCTTGACGAAGGCGATGTTGCGTTCCGTCGTGTTCTGGATGTCTCCGTCGTCGTACGCCTTGTTGTCGTACTGATAGCCGACGCCCGTGTAGAGCCAGAATATCATACGCAGGGTCAATTCCAAACGGGCCTGAACGAAATCCTCGTGGCGGTCGAAGGGACGCGAGAACTCGTTGGACTGGTAGCTGACGAAGGCTTCGGTCGCGAGGCGCTCGCGCCAGAGACGGTAGAAGGTCAGATAGCCCTCGTCCGAGGTGTAGAAGTTCGTCGTCGCGGCGTCGAGGATGCTCCTCTTGTAGCCGATCGCGACGCGCATGTTGGGCTCCCAGACGCCGCCAAGCTCGGCGTTGCCGATGAAGCCCGCGCCCGACTCCCCGTCCTGATACTCGTTGGTCTGGTAGCCGCCCTTGACGATCGCCTGCAGGTGCGGCGTGATCTGGCCGACGAGACCGCCGAGCCCGAAGTTGATGACGGAATTCGAGTCCTCGTTGTTGATGTACGTGATCTCGCCGTGCCCGCCCTGGAAGACCAGCGACGTGCGCGGGAAGAACTTCAGGCGCAGGTCGCCGACGCCGAACCACAGGTCGCGGTCGGACTCTTCGGCGATCTCGTAACGGTCCGTCGCGTACTTGTACTCACCCGAAATGTAGAGGTTCGTCTCGGGTCCGTATTTGTATCCGAGGCGGCCCAGCGCCTCGTTGTGGTCCTGATCGCCCACGATGTAGTCGACGTAGACATCGCTCGGCTCGAAGGCTTCCTGGGCGGTGTAGGTGTCCTGCGCGGTCACGAAGACGCCGACGGGGCTCTGGTAGTCGAGCAGTCCCGACGCCGTGTGGTTCGACGCATTGAGCAGCGCGTGGCGATTGTCGGGGTCGTCGGTGCCGAGATAGTTGTCGTTGTAAAATTTGTACGCCGCCTGAGCGGTGAAGGTCGGCACGCGCAGACGCAGCAGCACGCCGGGCTGGATGTTCAGGACGAAATCGGACTCGATGTCCTGCGGCACGGATCCCTCGTTGAGGGGCTCGTAGTCGTTGGGAACGAAATAAATGTTGTCGACATAGCGGATGGCCGTGTAGGCGGACGGGTGCAATGAGAACGCGCCGAAGCGGATCCCGTCCGTCTCCTCGAAGGCCGCGAGGCTCCACGTCGGCAGGGCCAGCAACAGGGCGATCAGCGCCATGCGCCGGACCCGCCGATAAAAAGTCCGCCTCATCCCCACTCCAGGTAATCCACCAGGGTCCAAAAGAGCGAAATTCAAAACAGTTTAAGGCGTGGGCGTCAAGGCCTGACGCGTTCCCGGGTCACGATTCCTCCGACTGGCTGACGGGCTCCGGTTCGTACTCCGGCGGCAACGGTTCGGGTTCGTCGGCCCGACGGACGCGTCCGTAATCGGTCTCGTCCGAGAGCGGCGCCTGCCCCATGAACTCCTCGACCGTCTCCGTGAAACCGCCGACCTCGTTGATCTGGCCGTAGCAAAGGTTCACCAGTTTCACGAGCTGTTGGGCCACGTCCTGGCTGTTCTTCACCTTGTAGGCCAGTTCCGAGATTCGCGCCGACTCGCGCGCGAACGCCGCCTCGCGAAGCTGCTGATTCAGGCCCTGCGTCTCCTGATAGACCTTCTTCAGGTCGCGCAGCCGCGCTTCGAGGCAGTTCGACTTTTTCACATCCTGGGCTTTTCGGGCCGCGTCGAGCTCATCCGTCATCTTGTCGATGTTCGACTTGATGAACCGCAGCAGGTTGGACGCCTGCGCGACCGCCGATTCGTCCGCCGGGGTCTGGGCCCGGGCGAATGCGGGCCATGCCGCGAATGCGACCAGCATGGCGACCAGAATCACGCGTGTTCTCATGACGATCCTCCTTCCACCTGCCCCGATCACTCGGAGGCCGGCGTGAAGACGAAGCTGTAGTTCACCGACGAACCGCCGCCGTCGGCCGACGGCTCGAACCGCCAGCGCTCGATGCGGCTGCACACGCAGCTCCCCACTTCGGAGCTGGCGATGCTCGACGAGGTGACGCTGCACCCCTGCACGGAGCCGTCGCCGCCGATGCTGAAAGAAACGCGCACGCTGCCCGAAAGCGAGGGGTCGATCTTGAGCTGGCGCTCATAGCAGTTGCGAACGCCGCCCGTGTATTTCCGGATCTGGGCGCTCACGGAACTCGCGTCGAGCGAACCACTCGAACCACCCGACGCCGACATGTTCGCCTTGACCTTCTTTTCTTCCTTTTCACCGGTCCCAGATCCCTCTTTGGAGCCCGCGGTCCCGAGTTTTCCCAGGTCGCCGGCGCCGACCGATCCGGGGCCGGTCCCGCCGCCGCCTTTGCTGGAGCCGAGGGTGCCGGTGCCTTTCCCCGCCACTTCGACGCCCGCACCGATCTTGCCGAGTTGTTCGTCGAGGCCGCTGCCGGAATCGCCGAGCAGGTCGGCCACCGCGCCCTCGCTGCCTTGAGTGGTAATCAGACTAAGAAGACCCTTGGTCTCGACTCCCGCGGGTTCCGGGGGACCCTGCTCGCCGCTGCCGCCTCCCTTGGGTGCGCCGCCGCCTTTCTTTGCGCCGCCGCCACCGGCTTCCTCGGGTTTTTTCTCTTCAGCCGGCGCATCCGGCGTCACCTCGGTCAGCGTCGGAATGATGTCCTCGGAAACGAGGCTCACGAGCTGATCCATGTGGCGATCGGGCACGATCTCGGGCTCCGGGAGCGCCGCGATGTACGAGACGGCGGTCACATGAATGAGCGCGGAAATCACCAGCAGGACGAGCAGCGGGCGGTCGATGCGCGCCGAAAAGCTCCCGCGCAGTTCCCTGGGCAACTGCGTCAGCGGAGGCGGAGGCGGCGCGGGGATGACCTGGAAGAGCACCGTCGAGTTGCCGATGTTGATCTTGCCCTTGCCGCCCGGGCCCAGGTCGACGACGAGTCCGCCGCCGGGGCTCTTCGGGGCCGTCGTCCCGATGGCCGCAAGGTCCCGCGTCCCGGCCTGACTGACGATCAGACCTTCCATGTTGGGGATCGTGTGAAGCTGGAAGTTCCCGGACGACTCCATCAGCATGACATGCCGCTTGGGCATGTTCTTCTCGACCACCGTGATCGTATTCGTCGGATCCGTGCCGATGGTGACCGGCTGCTTCTCCTTGAGGATGACCTCCGAGACCAGTTTGCCGTCCTGGATCAAACCGATCTTGAAGACGCGTTTGCTCACGGGGATGCTCATGCGTTCACCTCTCCTCTCGCGGCCGGTCCGGGTTCTCCGGTCGAAAACGGGCGTTGCCTGTCCTCACTTTGTCGTTCTCCCGACATCCGCACCTGTGGCTCCATCCACGTCCGCCCTGTTTCCCGAAGCCGCTGTCGCGGCATTCACCGGACCTCTGACCCTTCGAATTCCCCCGCGGGCGAATTCGACTTTTCGCTTCAAAACGGCTCGTCCTCGATTGATTGTACGATTTTATTCACAAAGCTGCGCTTTTTTGCGTTGAGTCCGAAATCGACATTCGCACGCTGGATGATGTACGACGCCTGCGGACGCATGATGCGTCCTTCGATCACGATGGAATCCAGTTCGCCTTCCTGGGCGCAAACGGGCGCCGGCGCGACCGCGAACGCGGACACGACCAGCGCGACGCACACGAACACGATCGACCACTTCATCGAAGGCCTCCCGTCCGCGCGGCATGTTTCGGCGTTCCAATTCATACCGGTTTTGAAGCCGCGTGTCATGATCCGCCCTGCAGCGCCTTGATCCACTCGGGGACCAGTTCGTTCTTCTGACGTTTCGACTGCGCGTACTGCCAATACTTCTGATAATTCACGAGCGCCTGCGCCTTGTCGCCCAGATCCTGCTCGTAGAGCACCGCGAGATTGAGGTAGGCCTCGGCGAGGCCCGGGTCGCGCGCGATGGCCGTCTCCAGCGCCTTCTTGGCTTCCTTCGGCTGGCCGTTTGCCCGCAGCGCCGCTCCGAGATTCGCCTGCGCGACCGCGTTGTAGGGATCGGCGGCCACCGCGCTTTGCAGTGTGCCGAGCGCCTGCGTCGCCTGATTCAGACGAAGCTGGATCGCGCCGAGGTTCGCGAGCGCCGCGCCGTTGGACGGATCGACGCTGACCGCCTTCTGGAAGGCGTTGCGCGCCTCGCCCCACTCTTCGAGGGTCACGTAATAGCGCCCGAGATTATTGTGCAGCGCGGCGTTGTCGGGGGCGATCTTGAGCGTGTTCGTCAAAATCGTGACCGCCATGCCGACCTTGCCGCGCCTCGCGTAACATTCCGCGAGATTGATGTGCGCGTCGGCGAAGGAGACGTCCTTCGCGATGACTTCGCGGAACTCGCGTTCCGCATCGTCGGAACGATTCATCGCCAGATAGACCGCGCCGAGGTTGTTGCGCGCCGTCAGATCGTCGGGATTTTTCGCGATCGCGGCCTGGAAGACCGAGATCGCCTGACCGCCGCGCCCCGATGCCGCGAGCGCGGACCCGAGGCCCGCCTGCGCCTTGGGGTCATCGGGCCGCGTGACCATGTAGCGGCGGAACGCCTCCTCGGCCTCGGTGTATCGCCCGAGGCGATGCAGCGAAACGCCGAGATTGAACCACGCGTCGAGGTTGCCCGCGTTGGCTTGCGTGGCGAGCCGGAAGCGCTCCTCGGCCCGGACGATGTTGCCTTTTTTCACCCACGAAACGCCCTGGTTGTAGAGCACGACATCCGCTCCGGGGCCGGTGGGAACGGGCTCGGAGGGCTCGCCGCCGCCGCTCTTGGTCGATCCCGAATCGGACTTCGTGCTTCCGGCGCAGCCGGCGACAACGCCCAGCGCGACGAGGACCGCGAGAACCAGGAGGAGTTTTTTCATTTGGCGCCTCCCGGCGGGGGCGCCGTCGGCATCGGCATCGTCTCGGTGTTGAAAACGCCGCCCGCGTACGACGGCACGGTGCCGAAAACCGATTCCTCGAATTTCAGGGCCGACACCTTCGACTTGTAGAACGGCAGCATCGCCGCGCTCTGGTCGATCCACTTGTTGCGCACGCGCTCGCTGTTGCCTTTTTCGACGTTCTTCTCGAAGGCTTCCTGCGCCTTGGCCTTGATGGGGAAGGCGATGTCCTCGAGTTTGATGACGTATTCGTCTTCCTGTTCGGGGGACAGACCCTCGGGAATGGGGGCTTTGAAGAGCGATTCCGAAAACTCCCGATTGAGCATGCCCGTCATGTGCAGGGCCGCCGTGAACCACTCGAAGTCGCCGAAATTGGCCACTTCCTCGTACGCGGTCTTGAGCGTTTTGTAGGTCTCGGATTTCTGCTTGAGAACGCTCGCGTCCGTCGCCACATTGCCGGTGAATTTGAGCGCGACGTACGAATCCCAGATGGGCTGGGCGAGGTAGAACCGCGCCAGCGCGGCGTATTTCTTCGATTCGGGGGCATTGGCGCCGAAGCGTTGATAGATGCCGACGGCGAGGTTGAGATTTCGCTGCGCCTCGGCGGAATCCCCGCGGTTCTGGGCACGCATTCCGACCTTGGCGTACGCCTCGACGAGCCGCGTGGGGTCGTTGGTGAAGCGCTCGGTGTAGCGCCGATAGACCTGCTCGGCGGACGCGTCGTCGTTCATGGTTTCATAGGTCTTCGCCATGAGGAAATACAGTTCGCCGGCGTCGGCGGCGGTGGCGTACTTGGCGGCATAGTTGCCGGCGAGCTGCTCGGCGCGGCCGAAGTCGTGATCCTTGAGAGCGAGCAGGGCCGCGTTGTAGAGCGCGTTCTGCGCGTCCTTGTGGTCGGGGAAAAGCGAGCTGAAGCGCTCGTACGACTGCTGCGCCTGTGCGAATTCCCCGAGCCGTTCGTAGTTGTACGCCGCGTGGAACAGGTCGTCCTGCGCGTACTGGTATTTCGGATACTCCTCGGCGACCTTGGTGAGGTAGCGGTTGGCCTCGGCCAGATTATTCATCTTGGTTTCGAGGAGCACCGCCGAGTTGTGCAGCGCCGTCGGCGCGTCCTTGGCCGTGGGATTGTCCTGGTAGGCGGAGTTGTAAGCCGCGAGCGCCTCGGGATACTTGCCCTCGTCGGCGAGGCGCGACGCCATCAGCAGCCCCGCGGCGGACGCCATTTCGATCTCTTTCTTGCGCGTCTCCGGGTCGGCGGACGGGTTGGCGGCGAGGATCTGGCTGATCTGTTGGAGATTGCCGCCCAGTTTCGCACCCTCGACCGAGTAGAACTTCGCCGCGTCGGCGGCCTTGGTGCCGGGATATTCCGTCATGACGCGACTGAAGATCTGCTGCGCCTCGTCGATATGGCCGTGCCAGAACTGCACTTCGCCGGCCGCGAACAGGTAGTCGCCCGGAATCTTTTCGCCCTTCTTCGCATCCGGCGCGTAGGCGACCAATTCGTCGACGTACGCCTGGGCGGTGGCCGAGAGCGGAACGACCTGCATCTTGAATTCGTCGCCGCCGCCGACCTCAGCGCCGCCGCCTTTGGTGATCTTCTCGCGAAGCTCCTTGTTGGGCAGGCCGCCTTCTTTCTCGATCTGCTTCTCGAGGCTCTTCACGACCGCGAACCGCGCTTCGGCGTAGTACTTGCCCTGCTGATCCTTGGCCACCTGGCGGTAGGTGCCCGCCGCGGGCATGTACTCGCCCACCGCGTAATACGCCTCGGCCAGGTTGAAGATGGCCTCGTAGTAATTCTTCCCGTCGGGGTACTCGCGCGTGTACTTTTCATAACTGCTGATCGCGCGCCGCAGCGAATCGTTGCGCTCGGTTTCGTCGATTCCCGAGCGCTGCGACTTTTCGTGGTGGAAGGTCGCGGAAGCATAGAGCGCGTTCATGCGGGTCTTGTCCGCCGCCACGCGGTCTTCCTTCTTGCTGTCCTCGTTGACCTTGGCCCACGCGCTCTCGGGGCCGTAAAGGGTCGCCATTCGCTCGGACTCGGCGACGGCCTTCTCCCACTCGGCCTCTTTGTAGTAGCTGTCCACGATCTGCATGTGGACGGTCGGATTCTTCGGGTCGTTGGGGTAACGCTCGAGATACAGCAGCGTCGCCTTGCGCCCGTTCTCGAAATCGTCGTTGCCGAAATAGACCTCGCTCATTTTGCGCAGGACATCGCGGTTCCACTTTTCCTGACCGCTCTGCGCGAAAAACGACTGGGCCATGCCGAGACCGGGATCGCCGTGATCGGCGAAGGAGATCGCGATGTAATCGACCGCTTCCTTGCGCAGGTCGTCGCCGCCGCCCAGACGCTTGGTCGGCCGGGTCTCGTAATACCGGAGCACCTGCTTGAAGTACTCGATCGCGGTTCCGAGCGGCTCCATGTTGTTGACGTTGGCCATTTTGTAGTAGGTCCAACCCAGCTTGTAGAGCGCCTTGTCGTAGAACTTCGAGCTCTTCTGCACCTGCTTGTAGTGTGCGATGGCCTGGTCGTACGACGATCGA
This sequence comes from Deltaproteobacteria bacterium, assembly GCA_020845895.1. NCBI lineage: Bacteria > Pseudomonadati > Myxococcota > Myxococcia > Deltaproteobacteria bacterium. The sequence continues at coordinate 10,328 of JADLEX010000041.1, forward strand.
TCGAGCTCGCCGCGGTCGAAATAGATCTCGCCCATGCGGATGTGGGCTTCGGCGACGAAGGCGCTGTCCGGCTTTTCGGTGAGCAGTCTTTGATACATCGCGAGAGCGCTTTCGGTGTCGTCCGCTTCGGTCAGACAATACGCGAGCATGTAATAGACCATGTCGATGTTCGCGTAGTCCGGGTGATCGGCGAGAATGCGATGGTAGAGGTCGACCGATCGCGAAAAATCGTGGATGGGCGGCTCGCCCGGATCGGAACCCGCGGACAGCGTGCCGTCGTACGCGTCCATGCGCGCGTTGAATTCCTCGTGGGCCTCCTCGAAATAGAGCTGCGCGAGACGGAACTGGATATCCGGATTCATCTGCGCTTCACCGCTGTCGGCGAGCATCTTTTCGAACTTGGAGATGGTCGCCCGCCGCGCCGCGGTCTTCTGCGATTCGACCGCCTTGATCTGATCGCGGTACTTCGTGCGGATCTGGTCCTGTCCGACGGTCTGCGCATCCTGCGTCATGTTCTGCTTCTGCATGCGCTTGAGACGGAGCTGACGCTTCAGGATCGAGATCTGATTGCGGACGTCTTTTTTCTCTTCCTGCTGCGAGGGCGCGAGCATCTCGTTGGCTTTTTGCTCGAGCTCGGTGATCTGCGCGACGAGCGCGTCGATTTCCGCCTGCAGGGCGTCCGGGCTTTCCGGTGACTTCATCACGGAGTCGCTGGCCTGCGCCCATGCGGGAGCGGTCGCGAAAATCCCCGCAATCAAGGAAAACACCGCGATCGCGGAACACAGGATGAGCGCCGTGGCGAAGCGTCTCACTCGTCGTCCTCCTGGCCGCCCTTGTCGTCTACGTCGCTCGGTTCGTCCTTCGACGCACCGTCATCCTTCGGCTTTTCGCCGCCGGATTCCGCGCCGCCCGTGGGACGATACTGCCGCTTGAATTGGCGCAGTTCCTCTTCCATCTGCTTCTGAAGCTGCTTGATCTTCTTCGACGATGATTCGGTCGCCCGATAGTCGGCGTCGACGATGCCGACCTCGGCCTTGCGGGCGTACCCGATCAGACGGGTCTCAATGTTGTCGAGCTCGGTACGCGCGGTCTCGCCGAGCGTGGTCGTGGCTTCGGCGTAAACCGCGTCCACGGCTTCAGGATACGATATGACGGTGGATTCCAAGGTCCGAAACGTCTGGCGGTAATCGGCCAGCGCCTGCTGTTTTTGCGCGGCCATCTTCTGCTGAGCCTGCCCAAGGCGCGCGTTGGCCTGCGTGCAGGTGGGCATGAGCGCCGAGAGTCGCGCGGAAAGTTCCGGCGTGATCGAGGCGTTGCCCATGGCCGTTTGAATTCTCGCCAGAAGCTGCGCCGCGTCGGACTGCAACACGAGCGACTTGCGGTACGAGTCCTTGAAAATCGGGAAGGTCGGGTCCTGCTCCAGCTTGCGCAGTTCGAGTTCGACCTGACCGATGAGTTCCTGGATCTCGCGCATGTTCTGCCGTTCACGCAGGGCGTAGTCGTACACGCGAAAGGTTTCGCGAACGGTTCGGTCGGCGGCCAGCCAATACGCGACTTCCTCCGGCACCCCGGCGGGAACGGCGCCCTTGCCGGACTCCTCGCCCGACGCGCCGCGCTCGACCATGCCGGACAGCGTCGAGGGGTCCTCGAGACGCGACCGGGCGGAGGCGAGCTGGCTGTAATAGTTGCCGTACTTCGCCTGAACCTCGGTGAACGCCTTCTTTGCCGCGTCGAAGTTTTCGGCCTGGGCGTAGATGTTGCCGACCAGCAGCGCCGCCTCGGGGACGTGGGGGCTCTTGGGCGCGTTGGCGACGATGTCGCTGTACCGGCCCACCGCCTCGTCCTGGAGCGAGGTCAGGCGCTCGTCGATCTTCGCGAACATGTCGCGCATGTCGGCGAGATCGGTCTCGATCTTCTCGATTCCCTCGTTGAACGCGGCGGTGTCGTTGGCTTCCGCGGCTTTGTCGAGCACATCGGAATACGCGTCGAAGTCGCGCGAGAGGCTGTCGAAGTCGAGCGTCTCGTCCCGGATCTTGAGCAGCAGCAGATCGTTGCGCGTGAGCAGCACCCACAGGCTTTCGTAAGCGGCCTCCCCGAATTGCGGATCGCCGGGTTTCACCGTCGTATAGGCGGACACCGCCTGCGGAAAATCGTTCTGCTCGTAGTTCAATCGTCCCAGAGCCAGGTTGGTCTGCGTACGAACCTCTTCCTGCTCGGGGGTCGTGGGCTCATCGAGCGCGGCCTTCAGACGACGCAGTCGCCCTGTGGCCTCTTCGAACTTTTTGTCGCGAACGGCCAGCGCCGCGAGCAGATACTGCGCCATGGGATGGTAATCGGCACCCTCGGGGATGGCCTCGAGGATGTCCGTCGCCCCGGCGCGATCGCCGCGCAAATAAAGAGCCTTGCCGTAGATGTAGCGGCCCAGCGAGCCGTCGGATCCCGCGGGCAGCGACGACAGAAGCTCGGAATAATAGTTCTGCGCCTGCGCAAGCCGGTCGCGAAGGATCGCGAGTTGAATCAGGCGCGCGAGCGCCATTCCGTAATATTTGTTCTTGGCTCCCTGCGACCGGATCTCGAGAAAACGCTTCTCGGATTCGTCCTGATACCCCGCGTTGAACAGAGAATCGGCGAGATAGAAATGCGCATCCGTGTAGATCGCGAGTTGCTGCGCGCTCGGGTGCGTGACGATCGCCTGAAAAATCTCGGCCGCTCCGATGTAGTCACGCACGAGGAAGTGGAAATCGCGGCCCGCGACGAACCGCCGCTGGAGCATCAGCTTGTCGCGCTCGAACGCCTCGCGGGAAAAATTGGCCGTGAGATCGTCGACCTGGGCACCCAGGTCGTTCACGCGCTTTTCGATATCGTCGACGTCATCCTCGATCTGATTCTCGGCATCCGACTTCGACCACGACGGCGACGCGGCCAGAAGAACCAGCGCAAGGACCGTCAGGGTTATGGGCCATCGACGCAAGACGTCATTCCTTTTCGAATCGGACCTGGAGCCGGTCCCGGAGGCTGGTCAGGAACGCGCCCTGATCGTAGCTCGTGACCTTGAGCGTCACGACATCGCCTTCCTGCACCGTGAACACATACCGGGCTTTCACCTTGAACAGATACTGGCTCAGATAGCTGAACAGCCCGTAACCCTTTCCGCGGTAGACCATGTCCACCGTGAGCAGGTGTTCGCCGGGCAGAAGGCTTCCGTCGTACACCGGCGCGGCCTTGAGGTTTTCGAGATCGTTGTCGTCGCTCGAGACGGCCGTGTAGATCTCGTAACCGTCGAGCATGTAAGTCATCGTTTCGAGCTGAAATGTCGCGCCGACCTCGTGCGTGTGAAGGATCGAGAACGAGATCAGGGAGACCGATCCCATGCGGAGCTGGTCGAGGAGTTGTTTCAGGCTGGCCTTGCTCTTGAGCACGCGGTCCCGAACGGCCTCGAGCCGCTCTTCGAACTGCTTCATTTCCTCGGGAGAAAGTTTTTCGACTTCGACCTGGGTCGAAGACGATCCCGTCGGCAAACTGGACTCGCCGTCGTCGGACTGCGCGTATGCGTAAGACGCCGCGGCAAGACCCACCGCGAGCGCGAACGCGCAAGCCAACAGCCCCGATCGCAACGCGTGTTTCATCTTCGCGTGTTGCATGGTCGCGTGTTGCATTGTAGCTCCCCGACCTTTGTCGGTCCGTGGTTTTCGCGATTCTTCGACATGCATTCTACGGCCAAAATGACGGGCCGAGCATCCGTTCGACGCCCAATCCCGAAGCTGCGCAGGAAACCTGGGAATCCCTCCAATCTCCGCGCAAACTTGGACCTTCGGCCCAAGTCGGGACCCCAATGTTCCGCATCCTTCGCATGATAATGGCGACCCTTCGTTGCGTCAAGGGTCTTGACCGAAAAGAAAAAGGCGAAATTTTCCTCTATTGACAAGGGGTTAGGGATTTTCCAGAACTGAATGGACGATTTGGTCATTTTTTCAGTTTACGCCGAAAATCGGCTTCGCGACCTCTCGGAAAGATGACTCAAGTTGTTAATATTATTGCATATTTCGTGATCGCTCGCAGGAGAATTCCGTGGAATACCGCCTCTGCGTGAAATGCGACCCGGATTGGACCGACGTCGTCGGCAATCGTTTCTTCGAAATCGGGATGCGCGGCCTGGAGATCGCGACCGAGACGCCCATCGCCGAGTTGAACTCTTACTGCGACAGCGAGGACAGCGCTCGCGCCTACGCCGAAGCGATCGCCGGGTATTTGCGGTCGCTCGCGGCACTATGGCCCGATGCGACGGCGTGGAGCGTCGATGTCGCTCCGCTCGCGGGCGTCGACTGGGCCAACGAATGGAAGAAGTACTTCAAGCCGGTCCGAATTTCGGAGCGCATCGTGGTTCGGCCGTCGTGGGAAACCTACGACGCGACGGGCGACGATCTCGTGATCGTGATCGACCCGAAGATGGCGTTCGGCACGGGGGGGCACGAGACGACGACGCTCGCGCTGCGCGCGCTGGAGCGGCTTCGCGACGAGGGAGTCATCGATGCTGCGACTCCCGTGATTGATATCGGCACGGGAACGGGAATCCTCGCGATTGCGGCCGTAATGCTCGGTGCTCCGCGCGCGTTCGGCGTCGATACGGACCCGGTGGCGATCGAATGCGCCGTGGAGAACGCTGGGCTCAACGGCGTGTCGGAGCGCGCCGCGTTCGTCGTGGGCGGGGCGGACGCGATCAGCGAGGCGTTTCGGGTCGTGGTTGCGAATATCGACGCGCCGACGCTGGGCGCCATCGCTCCCGCGGTGGCGGACCGCGTCGAACCCGGTGGGCGACTTGCGCTGACCGGATTGCTCGAAGCCGGCGCAAACGAGATCGAGTCGCGATTTGTCGCGATGGGATTTCTCCCCCGACGCCGCGACGCGCTCGGCGAATGGCGGCTGATCGAACTGGAGCGTGCGAAATGAACGTCCGACGCGCCGATCTGACACGGCACCTGGTCGAGTACGTCCCCGCGATCGGTGAGGCCGTCCGGCTTTCGCCCCGTGAGCGCCGGCATGTCGAAAAGGTGCTGAGACTCGGTCCCGGCGACGAGGTCGAGGTCTTCGACGGCGCGGGGCGGGCGGCGCGGGCGATTCTGATCGTTCACGGCGACGGCGGAATCGCCGCGCGCGTGGAAGAACATCTTCAACCGGGCGCCTCGACGATTCCCCGCGTCACCGCCGTTTGCGGACTCATCAAGGGCGACCGGCAATTCGATCTCGTCGAAAAACTGGTGGAAGTTGGCGTTTGGGGGATTCGCCTCTTTCGTGCGGATCGTTCGATTCGCCGGCCGAGCCCCGAGCTGCCCCGGCGGGTCGCCGATCACGCCGAGTCCGCGGCCAAGCAGTGCGGACGGCCGGACCTCCCGCGCGTCGAGATCGCGGCGGACCTGGAGTCGGCGCTCGGAAACCTCGAGGTTTCGCACGGTTTCGTCTTCGAGCGGTCGGCGTCGGCCCTTTTTTCCGCGTCGGATGTCGATCCGTTCGCGCATTCGGTGTTCGTGGTCGGCCCGGAAGGCGGATTGACCCAAACGGAGATCCTCACGGCCGGGCGGCTTGGTTTCGCGCCGCGATCCCTGCCCTTACCCGTCCTGCGCGCAGATACCGCCGCCGTGGTCTGCGCCTCGCTCCTGATGTTCGCGGCGGGCGAACGCCCGAAACCCGAGCCTTGAAAAAAACGACCCGGCGAAAATTTCTTCTTGAGTTTGCCCGAGAGCTGCCGATAATCGTTTTAGCGATTGAAATGCGATTCGATTCTCCAGCGTGACGGATCTTTGATTCAGGGCCTTCGTGCCCCGGGCGAAAAAGCCCGGCCAAGCCCCCCATGCGTTCTGTGACAAACGCATAGGGACTTCGCCGGGTTTTTTTCGTTCCGACTTCCGCATCCGCCTCCGCGGGTGCTTCTCCCATAAATCGTTCCCCTGACCGCCGCGAACCGTCCGCCCATTCGGCATTCGCCGTCGAGCGGACATTTCGCACTCATCCATCCGTCAACACACGCTATCCGTCACAAGTTCAGGATCTCCGTCACCACGCTCAGGATCTCCGTCACACGTACAGGGATATCCGTCACCAAGGAGGATCGTCATGGCTCTTCGCATCACCAACAACATCCAGTCCATCAATGCTCAGCGCAACATCTCCCGGTCGCAGCAGGGACTGACCAGGGCTCTGGAACGTCTTTCCTCGGGCTATCGCATCAACCGTGCGGGCGACGACGCCGCCGGTCTCGCGATCTCCGAAAAACTGCGTTCCAACATCCGCGCGCTCTCCCAGGCGTCGCGCAACGGCTCGGACGGCGTCGGCCTGATCCAGGTCGCCGAAGGCGCGATGTCCGAAATCAGCAGCATCGTCATTCGCATGAAGGAGCTGGCCGAGCAGGCCGCCACGGGCACGGTCGGAACCACGGAACGCAGTTTCCTCGATTCCGAGTTCCAGGCTCTGCGCTCCGAAATCACGCGCATCTCCGATTCGATCAAGTTCAACGAGCGGCAGTTGCTCGACGGCACCCTCGACGTGGTCATCCAGATCGGCGTCAGCAACGGTTCCGGCGACACGATCCAGATCACCCTCTCCGATACCGACGCCACCGCGCTCGGCATCGTCTCCTCGATCGCCACCGTCACGAACGCGCGCCTGGCGCTGACGTCGACGACGTCGGCGATCAACACCGTGGCCAGCCGCCGCGCGGGACTGGGCGCCATGCAGAACCGGCTCGAATCGGTCATCGCCAACATCGACAACGTGGTGGAGAACCTGTCGGCCGCCGAAAGCCGCATCCGCGACGTCGACATCGCGGCGGAAACCGCCGAGCTCACAAAGTACAATATTCTGGTGCAGGCCGGTGTGTCGGTTCTGTCGCAGGCGAACCAGGCGCCCACCGTCGCCCTCGCCCTGTTGCAATAACCATCACCGCCTCTCCAGCGAGCGCCCCTCCCCCAACTCTCGCGCCGCCGTCGGTTTCCGCAACCGGCGGCGGCGTTGTTTTCATGACGCGGCGCCGGCGTTGTTTTTGTCAGCCGGCACGACTGGAGTTCGAATCTCCGCCGATTCGGGAGCGTCTCGATCGTCCCGGTTCTTATTCCTGTATAAACGGTTATACGGTTATTTCCGCGCGACGAAACGAAACGCGGATCGGTGCGGGGGCTTTCGCCCATCCACGCAATCAGAGACGAAAAGAACTTGCGAGAACTATACCGAAAGACGGGTCGCCCGGTCGGCGCAAAGGTCGCGGCGAAGAATCTTGCCGCTCGGCGTGCGCGGAATCTCGTCAACCGCGAAAAAAACCCTGGGGCATTTGTAGGCGGCGAGTTGCCGATGCGCGTGGCGTTCGAGCGAGGCGACATCGAGCACCGCGTCTTCGCGCGGCTTGACGAACGCCGCGATCAATTCCACACCCGCCTCTCCCGTCGGGATCATCCGCACAGCGCACTCGGCGACATGGCGGTGCGTCGAAAGCACGGATTCGATCTCCTGCGGGCTGACGCGATAGCCGAAGCTCGTCATCACGTCGTCGTTTCGTCCGTCGAACCACCAGATGCCGTCTTCGTCGATGTGTGCCGTGTCTCCGCCGATGAACCACTCTTCACAAAATGCGGCGCGGTCCTCGTCCGGACGATTCCAATAACCCAGCATCAACCCGGGGTCCGATCGATGCACGGCGATGCGCCCAACGGTTCCGACCGGCGCGTCGTCGAGCGAATCCATCGCCACGAGGCGGATCGGCCGGCCGGCCTGCGGCACGCCGCACGCGCCGGGTTTCACGGTCAAGCCGGGCCGAAAACTGATGTAGGTCGAAATCTCGCTCATGCCGAGCGCCTCGTACAGTTCCTTTCCCGTGCGACGCACCCACTCGCGCCAGGTTTGCGGCAGCAGCGTCTCGCCGGCGGTGAGGGCGTGGCGAAGCGACGAGAGGTCGCAATCCTCGACCTCGACGTATTTCAGAATCTGGCGAAATACCGTCGGCACGGCGGCGAACACGGTGATGCCGAGCCGCTCGATGATCGGAAGCCACGTCTGCGGGCGGCGCGGTCCCGCGTAGAGGATCGACGTCGCGCCGACGCTCCACGGATCCATCAGCCCGACGCCGAGGGTGTAGGTCCAGTTGAGCGCTCCCGCGTGAAAGACGCGGTCGGTGGGCAGGAGCGCCTCCCACTCGCGCACGACGAACGCGCGCCCGAGAATCGACCGGTGCGCGTGGAGCACGCCCTTGGGTCGGCTCGACGTGCCGCTCGTGTAGATCAAATACGCGGGGTCGTCGCCGCCGACATCGGGGAGATCGACGGGGGCGGCATCGCGCAAGATCGCGTGGAAGTCGTGACGCGCCGGACCCGAAGGGGCGTGCGGACATTCCTCGACAAGCGTCGGCTGGCCTTTGGCGGCGGCGACGACGACATGACGCAGACCCGTGGGAACATCCGTAGCGAGGCGCGACGCCCACTCCGCCGCAACGACGACCGCCGCCGCGCCGCTGTCGACGAGCAGGAATCGGACCTCTTCGTCGGTCAGTTGTGGGCTCGCCGGAATCGGGACGAGTCCCGCCGCGCACGCGCCGAAGAAGGCGATCGCGTAGTCGGTGGAATTGTCGAGTCGTACGAGAAGCCGCTCACCGCGCCCCAGGCCGATACCGACGAGCGACCATGCGAACCGCCGAACGGCATCGGCGATGCGCGCGTAGGTCCATTCCTCGTCGAGGCCGAATTCGCCGGCGAAAACGAGCGCGATCCGATCCGAGACCGCCGGGTCGTCGGCGTGGCGGAACAGGCAGTGTTCGACGAGATGAACCGTCATGCCCGTTTTCGCGGAAGGTGGCCGCGCGTCACTTCAGACCGTTTTCCGGCAGATGCGGAGAATGCGTCGCCTCCTTGCGGTGCGACAGCGGCACGAAATCGCGCATCTTCTTGCCCACGTAGATTTGGCGCGGGCGGCTGATGCGCGATCCCTCGCCGATCATCTCCTTCCACTGCGCGATCCACCCCGGCAGGCGGCCCATGGCGAACAGCACGGTGAACATGTTGGTCGGGAACCCGAGCCCCCGGTAGATGATGCCCGAGTAGAAGTCGACGTTGGGGTAGAGCTTGCGTTCGACGAAGTACTCGTCGCCCAGCGCGATCTCCTCGAGCTTCTTGGCGATGTCGAGCAGCGGGTCCTTCTTTTTGAGCTTGCTGAGCACGATGTCGCAGTGGTTCTTGATGATCGTCGCGCGCGGGTCGTAGTTCTTGTAAACCCGGTGCCCGAAGCCCATCAGACGCACGCGTTCGTCCTTTTTCTTCACTCGATCGATGAAGCGTTTGACGTTGCCGCCCTCGTTGTGGATCTGCGTGAGCATCTCCAGCACCTTCTGGTTCGCGCCGCCGTGCAGCGGGCCCCAGAGCGCGTTGATGGCCGTCGAAATCGCGGCGTAGAGGTTGGCTTCGGAGCTGCCGACCATGCGCACCGTCGAGGTCGAGCAGTTCTGCTCGTGGTCGGCGTGCAGGATCATCATGACGTCGAGGGTGCGCGCGATCTCGGGATCGACCTCGTAGTTCTCGGTCGGGAACGCGAACATCATGCGCAGGAAGTTGCCCATGTAGGTGTGCTGATTGCTCGGGTAGATTAGCGGATGGCCGAGCGACTTCTTGTACGAGAACGCCGCGATCGTCGGCAGCTTGGCGAGGATGCGGATGATGGAGATGTTGACGTCGTCCTCGTTGAAGATGTTGTTCGACTGCGGATAAAACGTCGAAAGCCCGCAGACGACCGATGACAGGATCGCCATGGGATGGGCGTCGGGAGGGAACGCCTCGAAGAACCGGCGCATGGCCTCGTGAATCAGCGTGTGCCGCGTCAGGCGGTCCTGAAATTCCGAGAGCTGCGCTTCGGTCGGCAATTCGCCCCAGATCAGCAGGTACGCGACCTCGAGGAAGCTCGATTTCTCGGCGAGCTGCTCGATCGGATAGCCGCGATAACGCAGGATGCCCGCCTCTCCATCGATGTAGGTGATCTCGCTCTTGCACGAGCCGGTGTTTGCGTAGCCGTCATCGAGCGTGATCGCGCCGGTCTTGGAACGAAGGGTCGAAACGTCGATGGCGAGTTCGCCCTCGGTCCCCACCAACAAGGGCAGTTCGTAGGCCTTGCCCCGAATGGTCAGTTGAACTTTCCCGCGCGCGGTCATGTCGTCCTCCACCCGAACTTCCGCTCGGGGATCGATGTGATGCGAGCCTCCGTAAAGGCTGCGCGACCCGGAAACACGATCAAATCGGGCGATGCGACATCGGCTCGAAAGAGCGTCGAAAGCCACATTGCCCGGAAAGGAGTGAGTTTAGGTCCGCAAGCGATTTTACGCAAGATAATCACGGGTTATCGTGGAAATTTCGCGGCTGACCGGGATTCGCGGGCATCCGGCCCACGGGCGTGTCCCCGCGGCGAGGATGCGAAATCCGATCGGTCGGTCGATGATATTCAGCGCAGGTGCAGATGTTCAGTACAGGCACAGATGTTCAGCGCAGGCGCACGATCGCCACGGCGAACGCCGCCCATCCGGCAATGAGGGCGACGCCACCGATCGGCGTGATCGCGCCGAGCCAGCGCGCTCCGGTGAGCGTCATGGCGTAGAGCGTGCCGGAGAAGATCGCAACGCCCGCGATCCATAGCCAGGCGGCGACGCCCGCCGCGCCGCCCGGATGCCGATCGGCGAAGAGGCCGAGTCCGATGAGCGCGATGGCGTGATACATGTGATAGCGGACGGCGGTCTCCCAGATCTGGAGCATCTCGGCGGTGGCGATTTTCTTGAGTCCGTGCGCGCCGAACGCCCCGAGCCCCACGCCGAAACCGCCGAGCACCGCGCCCGCGAGCAGGATCGATCGAGCCGACACGACGATCACAATCCCGCCGCGCGCCGCGCCGCGATGAGCGTGTTTTTCATGAGCATCGTGATCGTCATCGGACCGACGCCGCCGGGGACCGGCGTGATGGCCGACGCGATCTCTTTCACCGCGTCGAAGTCCACATCGCCGCACAGTTTCGCCTTGCCCGATTCGGTCGTGCCGATGCGGTTGACGCCAACGTCGATGACCACCGCGCCGGGCTTGACCATGTCCGCGGTCACCGCCCTCGCGACGCCTGCCGCGACAATCAGGATGTCCGCCCGCCGCGTGTGCGACGCCATGTCTCGCGAGCGCGTGTGCACCACGGTCACGGTGGCGTCGGCACCGGGGGCTTTTTGCATGAGCATGATGGCGATCGGCTTGCCCACGATGTTGCTGCGCCCGACGACCACCACCTCCGCGCCGCGCGTCTCTGCCCCGCTGCGCACGATCATCTCCTGAATGCCCGCCGGCGTGCACGGCGCGAACCCCGGCGCACCCACGACCAGACGGCCGACGTTGACCGGATGGAAGCCATCCACATCCTTGTCGGGATCGATCGCCGCGATGACCTTGCCCTCGTCGATGTGTTTGGGAAGCGGAAGCTGCACGAGGATGCCGTGGATCTTCGGATCGCGGTTGTACTGGTCGACGAGCGCGAGCAGATCGGCCTCGGAAATGTCGGCGGACGGGCTCTCCTGCACCGAGTGGAAGCCCAGGTCGTGCGCCGCCTTCTGCTTGGCCGTCACATAGCTGACCGACGCCGGGTTCTCGCCGACGAGAATCGTCACGAGGCCGGGCGTGACACCGGTCGATGCAACCAGTTCGCGTGTTTGCCCGGCGATCTCCGCCCGGATCTGCTCCGAGATCTCCTTGCCCGAAAGAATCCTGGCCGTCACGCGCGCACCTGCCTTTCCATCGGTTCGCCTAGAACAGACCGGTGATCTTGCCCGTGTTCACATCGACGTCAATACGCCGGAACGCGGGATCGGACGCGGTCCCCGGCATGAGCTTGATGTCGCCCGCCACCGGCACCACGAAGCGCGCGCCGTAAAACACGAGAATGTCGCGGATCGGCAGTCGCCATCCGCGCGGCCGGCCCTTGAGATCGGGATCGTGCGAAAGCGACAGGTGCGACTTCACCATGCAGGTGCCCATCGAACGCACGCCCGGGTCACGTTCGAGTTCCTTCAGCTTCTGGTCGGACCGATTGAGATAGACCACGCCGTCCGCGCCGTAGACCTCGCGCGCGATTTTTTCGATGCGGTCCACGTGCGACATCTCGGCGGGATACAGCGGCTCGAAATGCGACGGCTCGCGACATGCGTCGATGACCGCGTCCGCCAGATCCGACGCGCCCTCGCCGCCCAGCAGCCAGTGTCGCGACACCGCCGCGCGGGCCCCGGCGCCTTCGGCGGCGCGTTCGACCATCTTGAGTTCGTCCGCGGTATCCGCGTCGAAATGATTGACGCACACGACGGGGTTGATGCCGGATCGTTTGACGATCTCGATGTGCGCGACGAGGTTCTCGAGACCCTTTTCCAGCAGGCCGAGATTCTCCTTCGTGTACGCGGAGTCGAGCTTCTTGCCGGGGACGACCGACGGACCGCCGCCGTGCATCTTGAGCGCGCGCACGGTCGCGACGATGACCGCCGCGTCGGGTTTGAGTCCCGAGATCCGGCACTTCAGGTTCCAGAATTTCTCGAACCCGATATCGGCGCCGAAGCCCGACTCGGTGACGTGAAAATCGGTAAGGCGCAGCGCGAGCAGATCGGAGACGATGGACGATTGGCCGATGGCGATGTTCGCAAATGGGCCCGCGTGCACAAACACCGGGTTGCCGCCGATGCTCTGCATGAGATTGGGGTTGAGCGCGTCCACCATCCACGCGGTCATCGCGCCGTCGACCTCGAGGTCCCGCGTCGTCACGCTTCTCCCGCGACGATCGCGTGCGACCACGATGCGCCCGATCATCTCCCGCATGTCGGCGAGCGAGCGGGCGACGGCGAGAATCGCCATCAGTTCCGACGATACGGCGATGTCGAAACCCGTTTCCATCATCGCGCCGTCGAGTTTCTCGCCGAGGCCGATGACGATGTGACGCAGCGACTGGGCGCAGAAATCCATCACCCATCGCACGCGCACGTCGCGCGGATCGATGTCGAGTCGCCGCAGCCCCTTCTTCGAGAGGAATTCGTCGGTGTTGATGGCCTCGTGCTGCATGCGCGAGGTGAGCGCGACCATCATGAGGTTGTGCGCGTTGACGACCTTGTCGATGTCGCCGGTGAGGCCGAGCGAAAACGGCGCGAGCGGAATGCACTGCGCCATGCCGCCGCCGGCCGCGGAGCCCTTGATGTTGAAGGTCGGGCCGCCCGAGGGTTGGCGGATCGCCGCCGACGCGCGCTTGCCGCGATACGCGAGGCCGTCGACGAGCCCCATGACCGTCGTGCTCTTGCCCTCGCCCAGCGGCGTGGGCGTGATTGCGGTGACGTCGATGTACTTGCCGACGCGACGCTCGCCGATGCGCGACATGAGCGCGGGGTAATCGACCTTCGCGATCCTGTTCCCCTGCGGCAGCAGTTCGTCGCCGAGCAGACCGAGTTCGTCGCGAAGCTGATAGATCGACTTCATCTTCGCCTCGGCGGCCTCCGCGACCTTCCAGTCGGGGTTCTCGCGCGGGTCCAGATAGAATCGACGCGTGGGGGTCATCATGGTGGGCTCCTCCCGCGAAGCGAGGGTGCCGGCTTGGTTCGTCGCGGCGGATCGCGACGGCGAGTCCCGGGGTTTTCGTCGTTCGGATTGATGCCCCGAACCGGGTCCGGCACGGCTCCAAAATTGCGGTCAAAGGCGCCGACAGGCGGCGCGAAACGGCGATATCGTGCGTGTTGTGGACATCGTTGTCAAGAAAAAAACGGATTTGTCGACACACCGTCGGAGGGGCTATTCTGAACGCGGTCGCATGGTGCCGATCGCGTCCTCATGACGGCGATCATGTTACGATGTGGGCACGCTCGCAAGAATGGCGCGCATGATGATCGAACCGCAACCCCAGGCCGAACTGCCCACCGCGGTCACCCGCGGAATCCGCATCACCGTGGCGACGCAGTACTCCGAGCTGTACTCCGCGCCGCCGTATCGCTACTTCTTCACGTACCATGTGACGATCGTGAACCTGTCCGAGCAGGCCGTGCAACTCATCAAGCGGCGCTGGGTCATCAAGGACGCGACCGGCAAGATCCAGATCGTCGAGGGACCGGGCGTCGTCGGCGAGCAACCGCACATCCTGCCGGGCGAGAGCTACGAATACACGAGCGGCTGCCCGCTGCCCACCTCGTATGGACAGATGAATGGCTGGTACCGCATGGTGGACTCCGACGGCGAGAAATTCGACGCGGTCATTCCGACGTTCGAGATGATCAAAATCGAATCCGACGTCAACTGACGTGGAGCGTCGCCATGAGGCTGCCCCTATGCGCCGCCCTGTGCGCCTGCGTCGCGGTGTTTGCCGCGGCGTGCAACGAGCACGACACCGATCCCGATATTCCGCCCACCGGCGACGATGACGGCGACGACGATGACGACGCGTCGGACTGCGTGGACGCGGACGAGGACGGTTGGTGCGCCGCGCAGGACTGCTCCGATCAGAATCCCCTCGCCCATCCCGGCCGCGCCGAGGACTGCAACGACGGATTCGACAACGACTGCAACGGACTCGCGGACGCCGACGACACGGTCGCCTGCGGCGAGCCCACGCCGCCGCCCAACGACGACACCGACGTCTGATCGTCGCGCCCGCGCATGCCCCCGCGTTTGAACGCGCGGCGCGCATCTGTTACACCGTCGCGACATGACCAGTGGCGAGCGCGAATCTCCCGGCGATTCGATCGAACGACGGGCCGCATGGGCGATCCTCGCCCTGACGGTCGTGCTGTTCGCGCTCGCGCAGACCGCGTTCGTCCGCTACGACACGCGCACGTTCCTCGACCACGATGACTACTACACGTCGTCGGCATTCCGGGCGTACGAAACCGTGCCCGCGGGCCGGACGTTCGAGGAGAAAATCAACCGCTGGCGCAAGGCGCCCTCGTTCTACCCACCGCTCGTGCCGACGACGCTGTGGACGTCGTGGCTCGCGATCGGCCCGAGCCTCGCCGCGTATCGATGGACCGCCGCGCTTTTCGCTCTCGTCGTCGTCCTCGGCACGGGATTCGCCCTGCTCGAACGCGAACGGCGGCTCGACGCCGCCCTGGTCGTCTTCCTCGTCGGCACGATGCCGATCGTCGATGAAATGAGCCGCAAGTTCTTCCTGCAGTTTCAGGCGAACGCGCCGCTCGTGCTCGCCTACGCCCTCGTGTTTCGCGCGTGGACCGCGCCAATTCGCGTCGCACGGTTTTCGATCGCGGTTGGTTTTCTCGCCGGCCTCGCCCTCGCGACGCATCCCATCGCCGCCGTCCTTGCGGCACCGTTGGGACTCGGCTTCGTTGCCGTCATTTGGTCCACTCGAAAAGACGCGGCCTCGCGCATCGGCGGACCGCTCGTCGCGGCGGCGATCGCCATCGCCGTCATCATGCCGTGGGCCGTACCGCACGGGCACAATTACATCGACTGGTACTTCCAGGGACTTGAACACGGCGCGCCGATCACCCGGCTCGCGAGCGCCGGCTTCTTTTCCGTCTTTGTCCGCGAGGCGCTGCTGGAGCAGGCCGGACCATGGGTCGT
>JADLEX010000042.1 GCA_020845895.1 Deltaproteobacteria bacterium
GGCGCGAGCGGCCCCTTGGGGCTCGTGAGGGCGTAGTACGCGGCCCCGGCCGCGACCGCCATCGCGACGACAACGAGCGCGATCATGCGGCGGGAGACCTTGCGGGGGGCTTCGGGATTCGGCGATTGAGCGTTCGTCATCCGTGAATTCTATCGGAGAAACGGGCGACGGCAAGCGCGGGCGCGTGGACTTGCTTGACACCTTTGCCGGGCGCGGGTAACCGTAGCGCATCGATTCGGAACCCTCGACGAGGAGTCATGCCATGTCCGAACGTGGACCTGTGTCGAAACGTGGATGGATTCTGACCGCGATCGTGTGCGTGGCCCTGCTGGTGCCGGGTGGCGCGTTCGCGAAGGGCAACATCAAGAAGAAGGGCATCGACGGGGCCGACTTCCAGGTCGGCGCGGATATCGGCGGCGCGGCGGCGGGTTTCATCCCCTACGCCTCGGCGACCTTCAACGACCTCGACGCATCGTTTTCGGGCTCGGGCGGTTTCGGGCCGATCTTCGGCGTTCACGGCAATCTGTACCCCGCGAAGAACTGGATCATCCACGTCGATTTCGGCTACATGAACCAGAAGCTCGATGTGGATGTGGATTTCGAGGACGAGGAAGCCGTCGACAATTCCGGCGCGAAGGTTGTGCTGGAGGACCAGGAGGTCGAGTACGCCATGAACATGTGGCGGTTCTCGATCGGCGCGGGGCAGAAGTTCGTTCCGTCGTCCAAGATCGTGCCCTACGGTCTTGTCGGCCTGAGCCTCCAGAGCCTGCGTTTCCGCGACGTGGACGAGGACGACCCGGCGACCGGCACGGGCCTCGGCCCCTTCGGCGCGCTGGGCGTGGACTTCCAGATCACCAAGACCTCCGGCATGTACGTGTACGGCGGCGGGCAGCTCCGCCTCGACCTGATCTACACGATTACCCCGCTCGAAATGGACAAGACCGAGGCCGAGATCACGATGGGCTACGTGCCCTTCGCCATCATCCTCACGAGCGGCGTGATGTTCTGATCCGCCCGCGAACCCGCGAATCCCGAAACGCCCGGTTCGCGCCGGGCGTTTTTGCGTGTTCGCCATGCGCGGTCAGCCGTGCGCGTTGCCCGCGCCGCGCGGCGCGTGGTAATGTCGGGCTCCCGATGGGGCGACTTCTTTCGCGAGGGATTCCATGACATCGATTCGGCGTTTGGGGTGGGTGCTCGCGCTCGTGTTCGTGTTCGGCGTGACCGGATGCACGTGCGGCGATGACGATGACGACAACGACTCCGGCGACGACGACGTCGCGGTCGACGACGATACGGACGACGACACCGCGGACGACGATGCGACCGACGACGATGCGGACGACGACGACATCGGTCCCTACGTCGTACCCCCGGTCAACAATCCCCCGCCGCCATACCCCGAGTGGGTGCATCGGCACTGGGTGTGGGAAGACGAATCGACGCAGCAGTCCGCGCTCGACCACGTGCAGGGTTACCTCGACCGCGACATCCCCGTGGGCGCGGTCATCATCGATAGCCCGTGGGAGACCGGCTACAACACCTTCGAGTGGGACGAAACACTCTTCCCCGACGCGCAGGCGATGATCGACGAATTCCACGACGAGGGCGTGCGTGTGTTCATGTGGATCACGCCGAACGTCAACGTCGACTCGCCGAATTTTCAGGAAGGTCTCGACGCGGGCTACTACGTGAAGGGCGGCGACACACTGGAATGGTGGAAGGGCGAGGGCGCGTACATCGACTACTGGAATCCCGACGCGCTCGCGTGGTGGCACGAGCAGATGGACAACGTGCTCGACATGGGCATCGACGGCTGGAAGACCGACGGTTCGGAGTTCACGCTGATCCTGTGGCCGTTCATCCCCACTTTCGACGGTCCCAAGACGCCCAAGGAATATCAGGACGCGTATTACCGCGACTTCTTCAACTACTCCCGCGAGCGCCTCGGCAACGACCGCGTCATCACGGCGCGCCCGGTGGACAGCTACGCGCTGCCGTGGGGCCCGGATTTCGCGCCGCACGACGTGAGCTTCGCGGGCTGGGTCGGCGATCAGGACCCGGACTGGAATGGCCTCGACGCCGCGATGCGCAACATGTTCATGTCGGGCAACCGCGGCCACGTGAATTTCGGATCGGACATCGCGGGCTATCGCGGCGACGATCCGCGCGAGAAAGATCTGTACGTGCGTTGGATGCAGTTCGGCGCGATGTCGCCGATCATGGAAAACGGCGGCAGCGGCGAACACCGGCCCTGGATGTATGACGACGAGGTGCTCGAAATCTACCGGTATTTCACCGAGCTGCACCACGCGATCCTGCCCTACATGTACAGCCAGGGTGCGGTGAGCTACGCGACCGGGCTGTCGAACTTCCGGCCCTTCATGCGTCAGCAGCGCAGTTACACGCTCGGTGCGGACATCTTTGTCGCGCCGTTCACCGAGGCCGGGGGCGAAAAGACCGTCACGTTCCCCGAGGGCACGTGGATCTACTGGTTCACCGGCGCGGAATACACCGGCGGCACGACCGAGGACCTTGATCTGCCCCTCGCAGAATTCCCGATCTTCATCCGAAAGGGCTCGATCATTCCCATGGCGCCGCCGGTCGGCGGGCTCTTCGACGCCGACGCGCTGCCGCGCGCGTTGACATTCTACGTCTACCCCGACGGCGAGGGGAGCGAGTTCGATCTGTACGAAGAAGACGGCCCCGGCGCGCGTGCGGAATACACGGTGACGGCCACGGGTATGACGATCTCGATCTCAGCGACCGCGCGGCCCGTGGCGCTGCGCCTGCATGGCGATTTCGCGGGCGAGCCGGTGAGCGTTGACCCGACGGGCGATCTCGACGCCGCCGCGGATTACGACGCGCTCGTCGCGACCGAGACAGGCGCGTTCTACTCGGAAGACGATTACGCCCTCTACATCAAGCCGGGCGCGGCCGCGGACGGTTTGATCGTCACGATCGGAAATCCGTGATGCAAAAGTTCTGGCTCGTTCTCGCGACCGGGTTCGGCACAGGCTTCGCGCCCGTGGCCAGCGGCACCTTCGGCACACTCGTGGGTATCCCGGTTGTGTGGCTGTTCGGCCTGTGCCCGGAGCGGTATGCACTGCTGGTCGGCGCAATCGTGCTGCTGCTGCTGGGCGTGAAGGCGGCGGCGGTGGCCGAAAAACACTACGGCCAAAAAGACAGCGGCAAGATCGTCATCGACGAGATCGTCGGCTACATGGTGACCATGTACATGGTGCCCGTGTCGTGGACGACGATTCTCGCGGGGTTTTTCCTGTTTCGGCTCTTCGACGTCATCAAGCTCTGGCCGGCCCGCCAGATCGATCAGGAAATGGGCGGCGGCTGGGGCGTGATGCTCGACGACGTGGCCGCGGGCGTGTATGCGAATGTGGCGCTGCAACTTCTACTGGTCGTGGGCTTTGTCCGCTAGAAATCGCGCTCGACATTTTGCGTTCGCGTACGTCGCGCTCGCGACGGCGTGCGCCGTCGTGCTTTCGGTCGGCTGTTCGCCGCGCCCCGCGCCCGGACAACTCCCCATCGTCGCCAAGACGACCGACACGCCGGATCGCCCGGCGAAGTCGCCCGCCGATCCCGGCCCGCTGTGGCTCGGCATCGCCCGCGAGGACATCTCGCCCGATCGCCCCGTCATCATGGGCGGCTACGGCATGTACATGTTTTCGCGCGCGCTGTGCCGATGGTCGCGCGGCACGCACGACCCGCTCTACGCCACGGCGCTCTACCTCGCGAAGGGCGACACGGAACTCGTCATCATCCACGCCGACCTCGTCGGCCTCGGTCAACCCGACATCTTCGACATCCGCACGCGCGTCTCACGCCGCCTCTCGATTCCCGTCGAGCACGTCATCGTCGCCGCGAGCCACACGCATCAGAGCCCTGACACCGTGGGGCTGTGGGGAACGATCATCCCCACGTCCAGCGGTCGCGACGCCGATTATATGCGCGAGATGCGCGGGCGCGCGGCGGACGCGGCGGTCGAGGCGTATCTGGCGCGCCGGTCCGCGCGGCTGGCGTTCGCGACCGGGCAGATCACGGACATGCACCGCAACACCTACGACGAGCAGATCAAAGCGCCCTTCATCGACCACACGGTGACGGCGCTTTATGCGCGCGACGCGGCGACGGACGAGGTCATCGCGACGCTCACCAACTGGGGCTGCCACCCCACCACCGAGGGCCCGCCGAACCGGCTGATCTCCGCGGATTACGTCGGCGCGTACTACCGCGCGATCGCGCGGGACGGCGGCGGGATGCCGATGTTCATCAACGCGTCGATCGGCGCGGCGATCCAACCCGATGAGAACTGGTTCAAGGCGAAACATCCCGGCAAGGACTCGCAGGGCTTCACGTGGGCGACCGCGATGGGCGAGGAGCTCGCGCGCCGCGTATTCTCGCTCAAGGCCGGGGCGCGCGAGTTGCCGGTGGAACGCATCGGCGTCGCCGAGCGCAACTTCCACGTGCCGATGCTCAGCGAGACCTACGACCTCGCTCGCAAGATGGACATGATGCCGAACGCGCTGCCCGCCCTCGGCGAGGAGTACCACACGCTCGTCACGGCGGTGGATCTGGGCGCGCTGCAGATCGGCACGATGCCCGGCGAGATGTCGCCGCAGCTCGGGCGGCAAATCCGCGCGGCGCTGGGCGGCGAGGCGCAGATCCTCGTCGGCCTCGGGCAGGACTGGGTCGGCTACCTCATCGACCGCGACCAGTACGAAAACCCCATGTACGCCTATGAAAAGATGCTGTGCCTGAGCCCGTGGCTTGGCGAGGCGGCGGTGTCGGCGCATGACGCGCTGCGCGTCGAACGCGAGGCCGCGCGGGCCAAGTCCCCCGCGCCCGCGCCCGCTTACTAACCCGCTACGATCCCTCTTTCGCCGCGATTCGCCGATACTGCCGCCACACCAGCGCGCCGATCACGCCGCCCGCAACCAGCAGCGCCGCCCACATCGCGATCGCCGCGAGGGGCGATTCGGTCGTCACCTTGCCGAAATCGGGGTTGGGCGCGAGCGGCTCGATGCGGCCCTCGGCCTTTTCGGGAAGCGCCGACACGTAGTGCGCCAGATCGTAGTGCGGCGCGCTCGCGTCGGGATTGCCCGCGTACAGCGCGAACGGCCCCGACGAGCGCGGCGAAAACACGAGACGCACCTCGCGCACCTCGGCCGTCAACGAGCGGATCGTGAGCGGCGCGTTGTCGAGGTCTTCGACGAGGATGCGCACGTATCGAAAACCGCTTCCGCTCCACGCGAGCGTCAGGTTCGCTTCCGCGCCGGAATCCGCGCCGAAGCGCCACAGCGTGCCCGATGTCACCGGCGTCCACGACTCCGGCTCCGCGCGTTTCGTCTTCGAGCCGTCTTCCATCACCACGTCGATCTCGCGTTCGGGCGCGTTGCGTCCCTCGACGCGCACCGAGCGGTGGAAAAACGCGTCGCCGATATCGATCACGAGCCGTTCGATCGGCAGGTGGCGATACCCCAGGTCGAACTCGGCGGTCGTCACGCCGTCCTTCGTCTCCACCGATTTGGTCTGCGCGCTCTCCTGACGCAGTGCGAGCGCGGGCCGCACGCGCAGCACCGCCGTCGCATCGCTCACCGCCGGCGCGCCGGCGTCGCCGTCGCCCGCCGCAACGGTGACGCGCAGATAGCGCATGTCGTTCACTGCGAATTCCACCGTGTCCTTGTTGTACAGTTTTTCCCACGCCTTCTCGGGATGGTTCACGCGAAACAGCAGCGCGCCCTCGCGCACCGTCGCCCAGATGCGGCCGTCGTCGCCGCCCTCGATCACCACGCGGCGACGGAAGTCGCGGCCATCCGTCGCGATGCGCAGCACGTTCTTTTCGATCTTCTTGCCGAAGTCCATCACGAACTGCGTGTCGCGGCCCTTGCGCACGCGATTCAGGATGCGCGCGCGCACCGACTCCTCGCGCACCTCGGGCCGTTCGTCGCGCAGCAGCCAACCGACCGGCGCGCCCGCCTCGTCGATGACGCGCACGTCGGCGAGGCCGGGCAGCGCCGCATCGAAGACGTCGCGGCCGACGGGCAGCTCGACCACGCCGTTTTGGGGGAAACGGTCGGCGACGATCGCGGCGCGCGCGCGCCAACGGGTGAGATCGGGGACCTCCTGCGCGAACGCGGTCCCCGCGATAAAGACGATGATCGACGCGAGGGAAAGAATCCTCCGCTTCATGCGCTCTCCGATTTTGCCGCTTCGGCGGCCACGCGTTTTTCGACGACGTGATACAGGTACGACGCGCCGATCATCAAGAGCCCCATCGCGACGAAGGTGAGGATGCGGTAGATCTGCTCGACACTCGACATGTCGAAGAGCACGAGTTTGAGGCCCGCGACGCCGAGCAGCCCCAGCGCCGCGAGGCGCAGTGCGCGGGCGCGGATGCGGAATCCGACGACGAGCGCGGCGACGGCGAACAATCCCCACGTGATCGTCACGGCCATCTGCGCGCCCCACTCGCCCTGCTGATCGATTCGGCGCATCGAGAAGAACGAATAATTTTCGAGCGTGAGGATCGCGAGTGCGAAGAGCGTCACCACGCCGAGGCCAATGGGACGCGGGTCAATCGCGCCGCGCGAGCCCTCGACGCGCCGTGCCGCCGCGAAAGCGCCCGCCGCCGCGACGACGACAGCCGCCGCGAAACGCGGATTCGCGAACCACGCCCAGCCCGACCCCGCGTACTGATAAGCCGAAATCGCCACGAATGCCGAGACGCCCGCGACGAGTGCGGCGCTCGCAAATAGCGCGAGCGACTTCGAGCGGTGGGCGATCAGGACGGTCACCGCCGCCGAGACGGCGAGCGCCGCGGCCGACGCGCATTGCGGCAGGCGCAGCGACCACGCGCCCGCGACCTCCCACACGCGCTCGGGCGCGAGAAACACGACATACAGGCTCGCTTCCTCGCTCGCGAAGTAGGCGGCGGCGAGAGCGGCGGTCACGGCGGCGGCCGTTCGCAGATAGCCGTCCCACGGCGTGGCGTCACGCTCGAACGCGCGATGCACGCGGGCGAAGACCACGAGCGCCGCCACGGCGAGAGCGGCGGTCGCGAACGGGATGTTCGCGACGGGGACGAAAAACGCCGAGTGCAAAGGATAGTTCTCGCCCAGCACGTAGAGCAGCGCCAGCGCCGCGATGGCCGCCGCGCCGTGACGCAGCGGCGCGTAGCGGAATCGATATCCGAGATAGAGCAGAATCGGCCCTTCGATCGCCCACAGGATCGCCGTGCCGGAAACTTTCAGATGCAGCGGAACGGCGATGGTGACAAAGGCGACCGCAAGCGCGACGAAGCCGAACAGAGCGCGCGATTCGTCCGGCAGGCGCTTTCGCGTCCACGCGCCCAGTAACGTGTAAAGCGCGCCGCAGGCGAGAGACACGAAGCCGAGCGCGTGCTGATGATCCTCGCGCAGCATCACCACGGCGAAGGCGAAGGTCACCGTCGCGTCGGCGAGGGCGAGGATGAAGCGTTCGAGTGTGAGGGGCGTTCGCTCGCGCCAATGGCGGGCGAAGGGCACGATCTGGAACTGCGCGAAAAACACGAAGAGCCAGACGAGCGCCGGAACGAGCGCGGGCTTGTCGTAATACTCCGTGAACCAACCCGTGTAGAGCGCGAAGGTGGCGACAAAGGCGAGGAGGTCGAGCGCGCGCCAGTTGCGGAATGTCGCGACGAGCAGCACGCCGAGGTTGAGCGCGGTGAGATAACCGAAGAGCGCGTCGCGCGCGTCCACGCCCTGCGAGAGCAGCACGGGGGTCAGGTAACCGCCGATCGCGGCGAGGATCGCCATCGCGGGCGCGCCGTGAAGCACGGCGAGCGCCATGCCCGCGCCGACCACGATCACCATCGCGGCGAACGCGGCGACGTTCGACATGAGGTGATAGAGCGAATACCCGGCGAAGAGCGAGACGAAGACCACCGCGAGCCCCGCGCCGATGAGCCCCTGACCGAGCGCGCCCATGTCGCGCCGGATCGCGCGCTCGCCGGCGAGCAGCATGGCGACGCCGAACGCGACGCCGAGCGCCACGCGCGCCGCGGGACCGAGCCAGTTGTTGTCGAAGGCGTATTTCACGAAGAACGCGGCGGACAAAAAGAGCACGATCGCGCCCGCCCACGTCATCCAACGCTTGCCGATGCGCGATTCGATGTCATCCCACGACATCGAATCCGACGTGTGGCCCGGCCGCCCTCGGCCGGGATCTTCCGCAAATGTGGTCCGGCCGCCCTCGGCCGGGGTCGGCCAATTATCCCGTGTGGTCCGGCCGCCCTCGGCCGGGATGAAACCATCGCGGGTGGGGGCGCCCGCGCCACACTCCTGATCCTCCGATTGCCCCCCGCCGGGATCGATGGGCGTGGCGACGGGGATCCTCGGCTCGGCCCGCATGGGCGCGACGTCGGACCCGCCTTCGGTACGCCGCTTCAGCGACTCCATCCGGAAGGCCAAGGACGCGACGTCTTTATTCAGACGCGAAATCTTGACGAGCGCGACGATGCCCGCGATCGATCCGGCGAGGATCGTGCCCGCGGCGGCGACCGCCAGAAAAATCAGCGCGCACTCGTCCATGCGAACCTCCGGGGAGCGAGGAAGGAGCCGCCGAATGCGTGGCGTGATGATAGTGCCGCCGACGTGCCGTTCACAACCGCCCGGGATCGGTCGGAGAGGAAGCAGAATGGAACGGGTCCGCTTCCCGCTCTTTTCGGGTCGGCTAGGATGCGATGGTGAGACGAGCCGTCAACGCAACGCCGGACGGCCCGAAGGCCGCCCGGCGTTGTCATTGGCGTCAAGAGGATTTCGTCGTTGGGGCGCGATTCAGCGCGCCCCGTCCGTTACAGGTTCTCCCAGCCGACGATGAACGAAACGAGCAGCGTTCCGCCGCCGATGCTCAGGTCGCCATCGGTGCGCAGCGTGTCGAATTCCGCGCCGGGGTATTCCGCGCCCCAGCCGCGCAGATCGAGTTGCACGCCCGCCGCGAGGCCGTTGTCGAAGCGGTGGTACCAGTTGCCGCCGAGCTCGAACAGGCCCGACACGCCGCGCGCGTAGAGGACGCCGTCGATTTCGGCCTCCGCACCGCCGACGCCGACCTTCGTCTGAAGCGTCCACGCGTTCTGCCGTCGGTCGCCGGTCAGCCAGCGGTAGCCGATGCCCGCGGCCAGCCAACTCACGTCGTAGTGAATCAGCCGGTTGTGCAGACCCGCCGCGCGGCCGTATTCGTCGTCCTCGAAGTTCATCGACGAAAAACCATTCTCGCCGAGAGCCGAAGCCGACAGCAGGAACTGACGCCCACGCGCCGGGAAGAACACCGCCTCGACGCCGCCGCTCGTCATGCGACCGCCGCGCAGGTTGAACTGCGTCTCTTCGTCGCGTCCGGCGGGGACGTTGTCGAACGTGAAGCTGCCGCCGCCGCCGGTCGTGCCGCTACCGTAGCGGCCGAGCAACAGGAACCATCCCGTTTCGACCTCGTCGAGCCCGCCCTCATCGTGCAGGTTCACGACGACCGGAGCTTTTTCGGCCGCGGGCGCCGCCGCCGGTTCCGACTTCGTTTCGCGACCTTCGCCCTCACCCTCTGCGTCGTCGGCCGCGAAAGCGGGCACGGCGCACAGCGCGAAGGCCATCATCGCCACTCCGAGCACGCACCACGTATCCAACACGCACCACGAATTCCTGCGGATCATGGGGATTCTCCTTTCCGGTCACCGCCGCGCGCATGGTGCGTCGCACGCGGGCGAAAATCAAGAAAAATCGCGAAAAGTCGCGAAACTTCGCGAAATCCGGGACGAAATTTGGAGGCGGTTACTTCTTCGCCGCGTCAACCTGGGAGCAGATTCGCAGCGTGGGATCGAGGCGCATGAACTCGCACTTCTTCTTGTGGTCGTAGCTCTTCGCCTTGGGGCATGTGTCTTTTTTGATCGCGTCGAGTCCCTCGTTCACGCACGCATCGCGCGCGAGCGCGTCGGCGACCTTGTCGCACTTCGCCTTCACGGCGCGCACCCGGTCGCACAGTTGCAGATCGACGACCCAGGGCACGTCCGGCGTGGGCGCGGGCGTGGCCTCCCCGGGCGCGGCGGGCTTTTTCGACTCGTCGTCGCCGCCGCCCGTCAAATAGCCGAGCGACTTGAGCTGGTCCTCGTTCGCCACGTGCTGGTTTCGCACCAGCACAGCGGGGATTTTGGGCGCGATCACGTCGGCGGCCTCGGCCGCCTTCATCAGGTCGTCGGGCACGGCCTGGCCGGGCGCGAGATTTGTTTTCTCGGTCGGGTCCGACTCGAGATTGTACAGCATCGTCGTTTCGGCGGCCTTATCGACGATGACCTTCCACGGGTACTGGATTGCTCCGTAGGCCGCCACGGGCCCGCGGTGCAGATGCAGCGGAAGCGCCCGTTTTTCGGGGACGTTCGCGAGCAGGTTCGCGCCGTCGAGATCCTGCGCGGTGATTCCCGCCATACCGAGCAGCGTCGGCATGACATCAACCACGCCCACGCGTGTCGCGACCTTTTTACCCGCCGCCACCTCGTAGGGGCGCGGAGCATTCGGGGCGCTCGGCGGCGCGATGATGAGCGGCACGCGAAGCGTTCCCTCGAAGAGATCGTAGCCATGCAGCATCGTGTCGTGCTCGGAAAACGCCTCGCCGTGGTCCGACACGAACAGGACGTAGGCGTTTTCGAGGCCCGGCAGTTTGCCGAGGATGCGACCGATCACGTCGTCGCACGCGGCGATCTCGGAGTCGTACACATCCCTGAGCGCCTGAAGGTGCAGTTGGTTTTTCGAAAAGAATCCGCGCGGAAATGAGCTCATCAGGTCGCCCTGCGACGGGTTCACGTCGAGCAGGATCTTCTGGTCGGCGTCGGGCGCGATCTTCTGGAAGAAGGGTTCGCGCGGCAGATAGGGCGTGTGCGGGTCGAAGAAGTGGAGGTAGAGAAAATACGGCTTCGCCTCGCGGACCGCTGTCGCCAGCTTCGGCAGGTCGGCGTCCACGAGTTCCTCGACGTATTCCGCGTTGGCCGATGTCGCTTCCTCGAAGATCTCGAAACCCTGCCCGAAACCGGTGGTGCGCGTGATGTGGACGTTCGTGGAGTACCCGAGCGTCAGATAGCCCGCGCCGGCGAGTCGTTCGGCCAACGTGTCGTGGGCGTTGCCGAGCTGATGCTGGTAGGCGATCTGGCCGAAGATCTGCAGGCCCTGGATGATGCCGTGGCGCTGGGGATTCAGCCCGGTGAACATGGAAGCCATCGACGGCACGGTCCACGACGTGGGCGGGTAGACGTTTTCGAAAAGCATGCCGCGCGACGCGAGGGCGTCGACATTCGGCGTCGTCGGGCGTGCGTAGCCGTAAGCGCCTACGTGGTCGGCGCGCAGCGTGTCCACGACGATCATCACGATATGCGGCGTGGCCGGCGCCTTGGGCGGGCGGGTAAAAACGAAGACCGTCGCGCCCGCGAGCACGACCACGACTAGAGCCAGAATTCCCACCAGTTTCTTCATGCCGCGAAAGTTAGACGCGCGTCGTTTCCCTGTCAAACGAGCGGTCGAACCGCTTCGTCCTCAAGTCCGTCCGGCGTCAATCCGATAACATGATCGGCAGGGGCAAAGCCGAAAAAAACGTCCGCGTTGCGCTACGGCGAACGCCTGAGTATCGGCGCAGTCGGGGTCTCCTCCGGAAACCGTAAGCCCGGCGCAATTCCCCGGCTGCGCATCCCGCTCGCGGGCGACGCGGCGGACGAAGAGCGATTGACAAAACTCGATGTGCTGTTCGCGGAAGCCATTCCGTGAACAGGCACCGCTCCATCCCGACCCGGGCGTTTGACGCCCGGGATTTTTTTTCAAACCACGTGAATGTCTCTTTTCACTTCCTCGGCTTATCGCTACAATCCTATATTATCGATGTTTGGCGGGCTTTCCCGCGCGTGTTGATGGCCTGTTTCCGACGAGGTTCGACATGGCGACGTGCTTTTCGCGGCTCTTGGCGCTGCTGTGGGTACTCTCGATCGTAGTCCTGACGGCCGCGGGATGCGGTTGTTCGGGGATCGGCGGCGATGAGGACGACGATGCCGTCGGCGATGACGACGGCGGAAACGACGACGATGGATCAGGCGACGACGACGATTCGCCGCCCGATTACCCCAAGAATCACGAGACCCCCTGGGATTGCTACATCTGCCATGCTGAGGGGTTCTACGACGCACCGCAGGAACCGCACGGCGGCGAGAAGGATGCGCCCGACGACTGCATCGGCTGTCACGATCCGAGTGAAGACACCTACACCGATCCCGACGCCCCCGAGGGGCACGGCGAATCCGGCGATTGCCTCGACTGCCATCAGGGCGAACACGGTCGCACCTTTGGCGATCCGCTTCAGTGCCTCGTCTGCCATCTGCCCGGCGAGGGTCCGCCGAGCGCGCCGACCGGACATGACCTGGACTGGAACTGCGCGATCTGCCATCACGACGCGCCGTTCTACGGCGCGGGCGAGGAACCGCACGGCGACGCCTACGATCCCCCGGACGATTGCCGGGCGTGTCACGCCGTCGGCGATTGGGTCTATACGAACGAGAGCGCGCCCGAAGGCCACGGTGCGACGCAGGACTGCCTGACCTGCCACGACGCGCGGCACGGCGCGGCGTGGGAAGTCATCGCCCAATGCGCGGTGTGCCATCTGCCGGGCGAGGCGGCATCGAAGTTTTCGAAGGATCACAAGACGACGTGGGACTGTTACATCTGCCACGCGGGCAACTTCAACGGGTCGCCCAAGGAGCCGCACGATGGCGATTACGACGCGCCCGACCAGTGCCTCGCGTGCCACACGATGGGAACGTTTTCGAGCTCGCGCCACGGCCCCGAACCCGAGGACGATCACACGTCCGCGTGGAATTGCCTGAACTGTCACTCGACGCGGCATGGCAAACCGTGGCAGGACAACGACCAATGCAAGTTGTGCCACCGGTTCTGATCGCGCATCATTCGACGTGAGGTCCGGCCCCGCTCCGGCGGGGTCGCCCTTCCCCGTCCCCTCTCCCGTCGAACGGGAGAGGGGTGACCGAAGGTCGGGGTGAGGGGAACGCATCCATGAGTGAACCGGTTTTCGCCGACAAGACCCGTCTACCCTCCGACGCCGATTTGGCGACCGTGCTCGGCGCGGCGAATGCGCACTGGGATTTTCTGATCGCGTTCGTCCGCAAGAATTGCCCAGAGGCCGTGCACGAGTGGAAATTCTACGGCGCGAAATACGGCTGGCAGCTCAAGATCGTCCACGCAAAAAAGGCGCTCCTGTACATGATCCCCCACCAGGGCGGATTCAACGCGGCGCTGGCCCTGCGCCCGCCCGCGTTGGCCGCGCTGCGCGAGGCGGGGCTGCCGGAAGAGTTTGTCCGTGAGATCGAGGCCGCGAAGGAATCCCCCGAGGGCCGACCGGCGCGGGTCTTCGTGAAAACGAAAAAGGACGCCGCCCTCGCCGCGAAACTGGTCGGGCTGAAACTCACGACGTAACGCATTCTCGCCCGGCGTATAAAAACCCGATCCTTGACCGTCGCTGCTTTCGGGGGCACATCCATGTGCCGAATGCCGGGCGCGATTTCGCCCGAATGGCGCATGAGGTTTTGCGATGAGTCCCGTCACGTTGGCCATGATCCTGGGGGTGTTGCTCGTCATCGCGGTTGCGACGTTTGTTTTCGGAATCAAGATTCTGATCGGCACGATCGCGTTTTTCGCGGCGCTCTATTACGTCGGTGTCCGCTGTTTTCGCGACGATCGCCAGCCCGACGAGATCCATTTCGTTCCGACGAGCGACGGTTGGAACATCACGCTTTGGCGGATCCGGCCCCGCGCCACGCCCGCGAAACCCGTTCCGGTTCTGTTGCAGCACGGCCTCGGCGCAAACCACCGCAACCTGGATGTCGACGACCACACCTCGGTCGCCCATTACCTCGCGCGCCAAGGCTACGATTGCTTCTTACCCGCGCTGCGCGGCAACGGTTCAAGCCGCATGTCCGACCGGAAAAGTCCCAAACGACACGAGATTTATTTCGAGGACTTTGTCGATGTCGATCTGCCGACCGTGATGGAAAAGATCCGCGAATTGACCGGCAGCGAACAGGTGCATTTTGTCGGTCACTCGATGGGCGCGATGATCGGGTATGCCCTGGCCCAGGGCGATCTGAAGGGCCGGTTGCGCAGTTTCACGGCGATCGCCGGGCCGTGTTTTTTCGAGGGAATGAGTCGGTTCAAGTCCGCGCTGCCCTTTGTGCCCGTGCTGCGTTTTCTGCACGCGATTCCGGCGCGTTTCATCATGACCGTGCAGGCGCCGATCGTGCGCCTGTGGCCGCGCGCCGCAGGGCGCGAAGAGGTGAATCCCGACAACATGGATCCGAAAACCCTCGCGATCGCGGCGGCGAGCGTGCTGGAGGATCTGCCCACGACGTTGCTGCTGCAATACGCGCGCTGGGTCCGCGAGGGCGAGTTCGCGAGCACGCGGACGGATCGCCGCTGGGAAAAAGACCTGCACAAAATCACCGTTCCCCTCTACTGCATGGGCGGGCCGGTGGACGCCTATTGCCCGCGGGAAGCGAATGACAAAGTCGTCGATTTCGTTTCGAGCGAAAAGAAAAAATATCGCATGTTCTCAAAAGCGAACGGCGATCTCGCGGACTACGGTCATGGCGACATCGTCGTGGGACGCACCGCGCCCGAAGAGGTCTTCCCGACCATTCTCGAATGGATCGCGGACAACGACTGAGGCCGTATTCGTGTCCAAAAACGTCGCGCGCGGGCCGTGGGGCGCCGCGCGCGCGACGTTCGGGGGGATTCGGTCGGCCCGCTAGACCCGGAACTGGGACACGACCGACTGGAGCCGATGCGCGAGATCGGACATGCGCTGGGCTTCGCCGTTGGTGCGGGCGGCGCCCTCGGCGGTATCGCGCGACGCCTCCGACACGTTCTGGATGCTGCGCGAGATGTCGACGATGCCGCTCTCGGCCTCGCGCACGCCGCGCACGACGTTTCGCTCAATCTCCTCGTTCAGCCGGGTTACGCTCGTCGCGACCGCCGCCGCGCCCTGCGCCGCGCCCGCGACGCTGCGGGAAATCTCGCGGGTCGTCGCCGTCTGTTCCTCGATGGCCGACGCGATGGTCACCGTGATCGCGCCGATCTCGCCCACGACTTTTCCGATTCGCCCCATCGCTTCGACCGCCGCGCCGGTTTTGGACTGAATCTCGCCGATCTTCGACTTGATGTCCTCGGTCGCGCCGGCGGTCTGTTTGGCGAGTTCCTTCACCTCGTTCGCGACGACCGCGAAGCCCTTGCCCGCGTCGCCCGCGCTGGCCGCCTCGATCGTGGCGTTGAGGGCGAGCAGGTTGGTCTGATCGGCGATGTCGTTGATGACGTCAATGACCTGCCCGATCTCCCGGGCCGCCTTTTCCAGATAGTGGATGATGCCGCTCGTTTCGTCCGCCGTGCGCGTCGCCTCGTTGGCGATTCCCGCCGCGCGGCCCGTGTTTTGCGCGACTTCCGCCAGGGAGGCGTTCATTTCCTCGATCGCCGAAGCGACGGTGTTCACGCCCTGCGACATCTCCTCCGACGCCGATACGATGGCGTGCGCGTCGCGGGACATCGCGTCCGCCGAACCGCCCACGACCCTCATGTTCACCGTGATCTGCTCCGCGGCGCCCGCAACGGTGGTCGTCTGGCTGTTCGTCTCCTCGGCGCCGCTGGCCATTTGTGTCGCGACCGCGGACAGCGTGCCCGCCGTCGCGGTCAGATCCGTCACTTCGCGGGCGACCCCGCCGATGGATTCGCGGAATTTCCCCAGGAATTCGTTGAAACTCTCGGCGAGAACGCCGGTTTCGTCGGCGCGTTCGACGTCGAATCGGACCGTGAGGTTTCCCGACGCGACGTCCGGCAGTTTCTTGATGATGGCCGTAATGGGCCGCGTGATCGAACGACCGATGAACTGCCCGACCGCGGCAATGGCCAGTGCGGCGATGGCCAGGAGAATGAGCGCCGATCGGCGTGTTCGGGACAGGGGAGCGAACGCCTCCGCCTCGTCGATTTCCGATACGACGGCCCACTTGATGTCGGGATTCCCGAGCAGCGACGCGCAGCTCAGAACGGGAGTCCCGCGATAGTCCTTGATGCGCATGCAGTCCGCTTTTCCCTGAAACGCCGCGTCCACCGACGCCGTTTTCACCTCGCGCTTCAGCAGCGTTCCTTTTTCGAATCGCGAGTCCGACCGCATCAACCGGTCTTCGCCCACCGCGTACGTTTCGCCCGATTCGCCCATGCCCGATCGCTCATGCATGATCGCGGCGATCTGATCGACGGGCATCTGCACCGCCGCGACGCCGATGAGTTTGCGGTTCGCGTCGAAAATCGGCGCGCCCGCGAAGGCGGCCGGATCGTTGTTGCTCGGCGCATACGGCGAAAAGTCCTCGAAACGCACCTTCCCTGTCTGCGCGACCTTCGCGTAAAGCCGTCCCAGGCCGCTGTCGCGCAGACTGCCCGCGACGAGGTTCTGCCCCAGGTCGCTTTCTTTCGCGACGGTATACAGCACATCGCCCTTGACGGTGTCGATCACGAAGATGTCGTAGTACCCCTTGATCGCCTTGGCCTTGTCCACGAAACCGGCCAGCTCTCCGGCGAGCCGCTGGTAGTCGGCGGATTTGACGTCGAGGCCGGTTCCGGCGGCGGCAGCCCGGTCCCGAAACTCGGCCAGGGCCTGAAGCAGTTTCCGGAAATCGCCGTTGTCGGCCAAGATTTCCATGTCCGCGGCGGCGGTGCCGAAGTAGCCTTCGACCTGATTCTTCTTGATCGTCTGAATGGCCGTCAGCTTGGCGACCGTCTCCGCGTTCAACGCCCGGCTCAGCGCACGGTCGTTGGCGAATGTCAGCGCAAGCAACGCGACAAATCCGACCGTGATGAGCGCCAAGGTGATGCGAGCGCCGATTCCCAGTGTGCGTTTCATGACTTCCCCTCCAAATCGTGGCGGTATCGCCGCCCGGGCTCCGCGGAACGACCGGTTATTGCCCCATTGGGCGGCGTATCGGAGGCGTGCGGTCTCATGAACGGCATATTCGCCGCATATGTAACGGACATTACGCAGTGCATGCTTTCGACCATCGATCGGAGAGTGACGCGACGGTAGCCAAGCGTTACGCCGGGCGATAAAGTGCGCGTTACCCGACGAAGTCGTTTGCGTGACACGGCGGAAACTCCGTCGGTGCCACGGTTCGGCTTGGAACCTATTCGAAAGGAGCGGAGGATGCGGATGAGGTGGACGTGGATGTTCGCGGCGATGTTGGCGGCGCTGGCCCTGGCGGCCATGGGTTGCGGCTGTGGCGACGACGACGATGACGACGACGACGATGACGCGGCGACGGACGACGACGCGTCCGATGACGATGCCGCCGACGATGACGCGACCGACGACGACGCCGCGGACGACGACACCGACGACAACGTCCTGGACGACGGATGGGTGTGGATGCCGGTGGATGGCGCGATCTGCCGCGACGGCACGGACACCGGCGTCATGATCCGCGAATCCGCGGGCTCGGACAAACTGCTGATCCTGCTGCAGGGCGGCGGGGCGTGTTACAGCGAGAGCACCTGCGCGGACAATCCGTCCCACTTCGATCTCGCGAGCGCCCAGGCGGTTGCCTCCGGCATGAACCAGGGAATTCTCAACAACACGTCGGACGCCAATCCCGCCAAGGATTGGAACGTGGTGTACGTTCCCTACTGCACGGGCGACGTCTTCGCGGGGAACGACCCGGAGGGCTTCGTGGCGGGCGTGGGTCCGCAGGCGTACGTCGGGTACACCAATATGAAGTCGATTACCGAGGACGTGGTCGCGGAATTCCCAGAGGTGACCCGCGTGCTGCTGGCGGGCGAGAGCGCCGGCGGATTCGGCACTATGTTCAATTACAAGACGGTCGCGGAGGCATTCGCGCCCACGCGCGTGGACATGTTCGACGACTCGGGTCCGCTTCCGGCGGACGACGCCGTCCTGGCGCCCTGCTACCAGACGCTGCTGACATTCCAGTTCGGCGCGACCGACGTCGCCGAGGAGGTGTGCCCCGACTGCATCCTGCCGAGCGGCGACGGGTATTCCGATTTCGCGGTCTACTACGCCGAGCAGTATCCGAATTCGACCTTCGGCCTCTATTCGACGTTGCAGGATGCCACCATCCGCGACTTCTTCGGAGCGGGGCAGGACGATTGTACCGGAACGGGCCTTATCCCCGCCGAGGATTTCGAAGACGCTCTGATCGACTATCGCGACAACGACCTCATCCCCGCGAGCCGCTGGGGCACCTTCTATCGCGAAGGCGACGCGCACACCTGCGTGAACAGCAACGACGCGTTCCTGACCGACGAAACCGGCGGAACGACGGTCGCCGCCTGGTTGACCGATCTGCTGAACGACACGATCGCGCAGGTCGACCCGAGCTAGTCACGGATTCCCGAAAATTCTCACGCGACGCCGGGCGCCGATGCCCGGCGTCGTTGTGTTCGGCGGATGCGCGTCCGCCGTCATTCACGATAAACTAAGGCAATGACCTGGTTCCGACGCACCGCCCGCCCGCCTGCCGCGCTCGACCTGCCGCGCGTATCGGTGTGGCGGATCTTCTTCGCCACCGGTTTCACCGGCGGGCTCTACTACGTCTGGTGGTTCGCAAAACGCCGCGTTCTCTTCAACGAGTTGCACACGCGCGAACGGCTCCCGAAATGGCTGATTGTGGTCTCGGGGATATTCGGCGCGGTCGCCCTCGCCACTGTCGTCGGATCCATTATTGCCGAAAGAGCCTATAACGAGGGCGCGATGAAGGACTGGGACGTGGCTTTCAATCTCGCCTACGCCGCGTTCGAGGGCGCGATGCTCGCCGCGCACCTGCGCCTGCGGAACATGCTGCACGTTCACTTCAATGCGTACGAAGACAATCCGGTGCATTTTCGCATCGTTTGGACCGTGCTGTTCGGTGTGATGTATTTTCAGTTCAAACTGAACCGGATCGCGCCCGCCGCTCAGGAACCCGACGATATCCCACGCTTCTCGTCGAGCGTCTGACGCACCTTGCGCAGCAGGCCGTCCGCGGTGAACGGCTTGGGGAGAAACGACACGCCGGGCGCGAGATAGCCGTCCTGCTCGACGATGTCCTCGGCGTGCCCCGACATGAACAGCACCGCCGCCGCCGGACGGGTGCGTAGCGCGGTCTGCACGACCCGCGTGCCGGAAAGCCCGGGCAGGATCACATCGACCAGCAGCAGATCGAGTTGCGAGGGAAATGCGCGGGCGAACTCCACCGCCGCGTCGCCGTCGCTCGCCTCGAAAACGGAATACCCGGCCCGGGCCA